>JAEUTT010000218.1 GCA_016787165.1 Bacteroidia bacterium
AATAAAATAACCTACCATGCGGTTGTTTTTTAGCAATAGCTTTTCAAATCCTATTTCCATTGCTAGCCAGCGTAAACGAATGGTATGAATGAGTTCAAAGGTTTGCGAAGGCACAGGACCAAATCGATCACGTAAGCGTGTTTCAAATATATTTAATTCATCTTCTGTTTTAGAATCATCTAATTCTCTGTATAGTGTTAATCGTTCGGTAATATTGCTTACATATTCAACAGGGATTAAAATTTCCATGTCGGTATCAATTGTACAATCATAAACAAATGCTCCATGTTTGGCTTTCGTAAATTGTTGCGTGCCTCCTGTTTCTGCTAATCTAAATTCTTCATTTTCTATGCGTAGTTCCTGAATGGCTTCATCCAATATTTTTTGATACATTTCAAATCCTATTTCGGTGATAAACCCACTTTGCTCCCCACCTAGTAAATCGCCAGCACCACGAATGTCTAAATCGCGCATAGCAATGTTAAATCCGCTACCAAGTTCTGAAAATTCTTCAATGGCTTTTAATCGTTTTCGTGCTTCATTGGTAAGCAATGAAACGGGTGTGGTGAGTAGGTAGCAAAATGCTTTTTTGTTTGATCGTCCTACACGACCACGCATTTGATGCAAATCACTTAATCCAAACATATGTGCTTGATTAATGATGATAGTATTTGCATTTGAAATATCTAATCCTGCTTCTATAATAGTAGTAGCAACCAATACATCATATTCGCCTTCCACAAATTTTAGCATCACATCTTCCAGCTTATCACCATCTAATTGTCCGTGTCCAATACCTACACGAGCATCCGGACAAAGTCTGCTAATCATTCCTGCTACTTCCATTATATTTTGTACTCGGTTATGTACAAAAAATACTTGTCCGCCACGAGAAATTTCAAATGAAATAGCATCACGAATAATTTCTTCATTAAATGTATGCAATTCTGTTTGTACCGGATATCGATTTGGTGGCGGTGTGCTGATTACTGATAAATCACGAGCGCCCATCATTGAAAATTGTAAAGTACGAGGGATAGGCGTGGCTGTTAATGTGAGCGAATCAACACTTATTTTAAATGTTTTTAATTTATCTTTTACTGCAACACCAAATTTTTGTTCTTCATCAATAATCATTAATCCTAAATCTTTCCACTTTACATTTTTTCCAACAATGCCATGTGTTCCAATTAAAATGTCTACTTCGCCACGCTCAACTTTTTCAAGTGTGTCTTTTTGTTGTTTAGCTGTTTTAAAACGATTGATATAATCAACTGTGCAGGGTAAATCTTTTAATCGTTCTTTAAATGTTTTGTAATGCTGTAAAGCAAGAATTGTAGTAGGAACTAAAACCGCAACCTGCTTGCTGTCGCATACTGCTTTAAATGCAGCGCGAATTGCAATTTCTGTTTTTCCAAAGCCAACATCTCCGCAAATCAATCGATCCATTGGATATTCTTTTTCCATGTCGCGTTTTACATCTGCTGTTGCTTTTATTTGGTCGGGAGTATCTTCGTAGATGAAGGATGCTTCTAATTCATTTTGTAAATAATTATCAGGACTAAATTGAAAACCTTTTAATGCTTTGCGTTTAGCGTACAGTTTAATTAAGTCGAAAGCAATTTCTTTTACTTTCTTTTTGGTTTTTTGTTTAAGTGTAGCCCAAGTGTTACTGCCAAGCTTATTTATTTTTGGTTCGGCTCCTTCTTTACCACTGTATTTCGCAATGCGGTGTAATGAATGAATGCTAATGTTTACGATATCATAATCTTTATAAACCAAACGAATGGTTTCTTGCATTTTTCCATTTACCTCAATAGTTTCCAATCCTCCATATCGCCCAACACCATAATCAATATGAGTAATGTAATCTCCAGGGTTTAATCCTTTAAGTTCTTTTAAAGTAAGTGCTTCATTTTTTTTATTGAATGAATCTTTTAATCGAAACCGATGGTAGCGGTCGAAAATTTGATGATCGGTATAACAAACAATTTTTAAATCATTATCTATAAATCCTTCATGAATAATTGCGCCACCCCAGCCTTCGGTAAAAGGAAGTTTGTTTGTGCTGTTAGTTTTTGTAGAAATATCCTCAAAAATTTTATAGAGGCGTTCTACTTGTTTATGATTTTCAGCAAAAATAATGTTCTCGTAACCATTACGAATATTGGCATTTAGGTTATCAAGTAAATAATTGAAATTTTTATTGAAGCTGGGCTGTGGCGAAAAATTATAGCTAATTATTTTTGTAGGTGTTAACGAAAAATGATTCCCGAATTCAACTAAGTTTACACCTAATGCTTGTTTTGTGAATGTATCTTTGTCGGTATATAATTCATGTGGTTCCAGTTGCTTAATAACATTGTCGAGTTTGCTATAAGCTGTTTCTGTTTGTTGAAATGCTTTTTCAATTCGATCAATGGTTAGTTGAAAATGTTTAAACCAAATAGTTGTATTTTTTCCTAAAAAGTCTAAAAATGTTTGTCGGTGTTCCTGTAAAATTTTCGCTTGAATATTAGGGATAATGTTGCAAAATTTATGCGTGTGAATAGATAGTTGAGATATTGCATCAAAGGAGCGAATAGAGTCAACTTCATTTCCTAAAAATTCAATACGGTAAGGATTGTCATTTGAGAATGAAAAAATATCTACAATGCCTCCACGAATAGAAAATTGCCCGGGCTCTACAACATAATCAACACGCTCAAAATCGTATTCAATTAATACATCGCTAATAAAATCAATGGATATTTTTTCACCTTGTTTTAGTTCTAATGTATTTTTACTTAGGTGTGCTTGTGTAACTACTTTTTCGGTTAATGCTTCGGGATAGCTTACAATACAAATGTGTTTTTTGCCGGTAGCTATTTTGTTTAGTACTTCGGCACGTAGTAAAATGTTGGCATTATCAATTTCTTCATGTTCGTAGGGCATACGATACGAAGCAGGAAAGAACAATACATTTTCTTGTCCTAGTAAATTTTCGAGATCATTTAAAAAATAGGCGGCTTCTTCTTTGTCGGATAAAATGAGAAGAGATGTTTTGTAAACATGCTGAAATGAAGTAGCAGCAATAAAAGAAGCGCCTGAGCCTACTACATTTTTGAGCTGAATTCGCGTAGCATTCCCATTCAATTCTTGTGTTAGTATAGAATTGTTAGTTGATTCACTGTACTTGCGTAAAATATCTTCCTTGGTCACTTGCGTTCTAAAAACTGAGGACAAAAGTACAAAATAACCTTTGTTTGGTTTAATAAATAGATTATTAATATTGTACTTTTGTGAATACATGTATTTGGTTCAACCAACATATCTTATTAAAGCGATATATCCTAAGGCCGTTTGGAGAAAAAGTGATGAAGCAAAAAAGTTGTATCTCACTTTTGATGATGGCCCTATACCTGAAATTACGGAATGGGTGTTGATTGTTTTAAAGCAGTACAATATAAAAGCAACTTTTTTTTGTGTTGGAGATAATATAGTAAAACACCCGGGTTTGTTTCAGAAAATAATTGATGAGCAACACTCGGTAGGTAATCATACTTTTAATCATTTAAATGGATGGAAAACACATTCTTTTGAGTATATGCATAATATTAGTAAATGCAATGATTTAGTTCAATCAAGTTTATTTCGTCCACCTTATGGGAAAATGAAAAAAGCGCAGTACAGATTATTGCAAAAAAATTATTCAATTATTATGTGGGATGTGTTGAGTGGAGATTATGATAAAAATACAAGTCCCGAAAAATGTTTAGATAATGTAATTAAAAACTACAGAGCAGGAAGTATAGTGTTGTTTCATGATAGCATAAAAGCATGGGAGCGATTGCAGTATGCATTGCCTCGTTTTATTGAACACGCTTTGCATGAAGGTTATTCTTTTGAGAAGTTATAAAAAAAGCGCAATCATTGATTGCGCTTTTTTATGAAATGGCTATGAATTATCTACCCATTTTAGGTGAAAGCGAATACATTTGTAATATTTTCATGTATTTATCTTCCAATTTTTTGGATAGTTCATCTTGTTTAAACATGCCCGTGAAGTATGCTAAGCGCTCCATAATTTCTTGTGCTCTATCTATATCACTAGCAAATGATACTCTATCTTTTGGTTTAAATGAGCAGTAGTAGCTTAGATTTTTTTCTAAGTTGGCAAATAATTTTTCTGTTAGCTCATTTCCTTTTTTAAATGCATCAGCTTGATAGTATCCAATAACAATAGAGAATAAAGTTGCATCAAATGGCACATTTTCTTCAGGTGTAACTTCTAAGCATTTGTCTAATACTTTAATTGCTTTGTCTTTCTTACCTTCGGCAGAAAGAGCAGAAGCTAATGCACCCATTCGTTGACGAACGTTTAATGCACAAGAACGAACAAACACATCATCTAAATACGTTCCAGGTTTTTCCATTCCACCCCAAACAAATTTGTTCATTACATTATTGTACATGGTGTCTGTTGCAACTCTTGTTTCTAATTGTTGTTCTGTTTGGTCTTGTTTGATTGGCACTAATCGGTAGGCTAATCCTTCAAGTTGTAAATAAGGTGCAAGATTTAAGTATGAGCTAGCAGGAGCTGTTGCTGCAAAATAGATAGGTCGTTTCCAGTCATTTTGTGCAAGTAAGTCAATTACCATTAAATCATTTTTTTGAACATAGTTTCCTTGAACAGTCCAGTCGATACTTTTTAGAATACGATTCGCTAGTTCTTTTGGAACAGTACCGTTATTTACAACAGTAGCACTATCTACCGGAATACTCATATTGCGAGTAGGGAAGTAGTTATAAAAAGTTCCTGATTGTACTTCTAATTTATTTGCTTTATCATCGCTTTTTGCAAATTCAATAAGTTCTTTTACAGAAATATTTCCTTTGATTTTTCTATCATGAAATAAAACTACATCTCTAGTTCCTTGTCGGTATTGTTCTTTTTTTAATGAGAAAGGAACAGGATCTGATAAATAAGCTTTATGAACCATTTGATCGATATACCAATCAGTATTTAGGAGTTCTAAACAAACTACACGCACATCGGTTCTTATGCCTTCCACTTCTTGTGCATACCACAATGGGAATGTGTCATTATCACCATTGGTAAATAAAATAGCATTAGGTGCGCACGACTCTAAATAGTTACGAGCAAAATCGCGTGCAATGTAGCGACTTGAACGATCATGGTCATCCCATTCTTCTTTTGCCATAATAGTAGGTACAGCTAATAAACAAGCAGTAGTTGCAATAGTAGCGCTGGTAACTTGATTCATTTTCTTTTGCAAGAAATCATAAATTGCTAGTACACCTAATCCAATCCAAATGGCAAATGCATAAAAAGAAGCAGCATATGCATAATCACGTTCGCGAGGTTCAAATGGTTTTTGATTTAAGTAAACCACAATAGCAATTCCGGTAAAGAAGAATAAAAGACCAACAACACTTGCATTTTTATTGTCTTTTTTAATTTGGTATACTAAACCTATTAAGCCTAATAACAATGGAAATCCGAATAAAATATTTCGTCCTTTGTTATTATCGCCATTGTCGGGCAAACCTTGTTTAATTCCACCAATATTAGGATTTTCAAGTATAGGTAAGCCACTCATCCAATTGCCTTCGGCAGAATTACCATGTCCTTGAATTTCGTTTTGTCGACCAACAAAATTCCATAAAAAATAACGAGAATACATCCAGCCCAATTGATATTGGAAAAAGAATTTTAAATTTTCGCTGAATGTTGGTTTTTCTAATGTTTCAGTTTCTCCTGTTTGGGGATTGTTAACTGTTATACGTTGGTAGTTGCGAGTGTTGGTCCAATTTCGATAACCTGCCACATGGTTACTTTGGCTACTCCATAAACGAGGAAATAAAGTAGTAAAGCGAGGGTCGTACACAGGAATGGTTCCTTTTCTATCGTCAGAAATAATGTATTTACCCGTTTTTTCATCTTGTGTGTACACAGGGTTTCCATCGGCATAACGTATAGCCGGTGCAGTAAAATACTGACCATGTAAAATAGGCCAAGTGCCATATTGTTCACGGTTTAAGTATGATAGTAAATTTACTGCATTTTCTGGATTGTTTTCATCCATTGGTGTATTTGCTTGAGAGCGAATGACCAAAATAATGAATGAAGAATATCCAATTAAAATTACGGTAAAGCAAAGTATGACGGTATTTAAAATAGGTTTAACCATTTTAGTAGTATAACGTAATCCGAATACAATTCCACCAACCAATAATAATGCATAAATGATTGTTCCGCTATTAAAAGGTAATCCAATTGTGTTTACTGCAAAAATTTCAATTTTAGCAGCTAGTTTCACAATTAGTGGAATTATTCCACCTTGAATTCCTCCTAAAATAATTACAGCTAAAATGCTGGTGATGATAATACCTTTGCGTGTAACTTTTTCGTTTTTTTTGAAATAGTAAATAAATACAACTGCAGGTATTACCAATAAATTTAAAAGATGGACACCAATAGCCAAACCAATAAGGTAAGCAATAAGGATAATCCAGCGGTCGGCATGAGGTTGATCGGCTTCACGCTCCCATTTTAAGATAGCCCAAAAGGTTATGGCAGTAAAAAAGCTCGACATAGCATATACCTCGCCTTCAACAGCCGAAAACCAAAATGAATCACTAAAAGTATAAGCCAAAGCTCCCACAGCACCGGCACCTAAAACAGCAATAATTTTACCGGATGTAAGCTCGCCCGATTTATCCACTATTTTACGACCCAATGCAGTAATTGACCAAAAAAGGAAAAGAATAGAAAATGAGCTACACAAGGCACTCATGGCATTAATCATCATCCCTACT
This sequence comes from Bacteroidia bacterium, assembly GCA_016787165.1. Lineage (GTDB taxonomy): Bacteria > Bacteroidota > Bacteroidia > 2-12-FULL-35-15 > 2-12-FULL-35-15 > 2-12-FULL-35-15. Next base: position 6,823 of record JAEUTT010000218.1, read on the forward strand.
TTTGCAGTATCGCCAAAGGCAAAAAGACTAAAAAAGCGACCAATTAATAAGAATAATGGTGCTCCAGGAGGATGTCCTACCTCTAATTTATAAGCACAGGCAATGTATTCACCGCAATCCCAAAATGAGGCGGTAGGCTCCATGGTACTTAAATAAACAAAAGAGGCAATGGCAAATACGAACCAGCCAATTATATTGTTAAATCGTTGATAATTAGAAGTGTTAATCATACTAAAAGGTTTGTTTTTGTTTTATTGTAACGTTTGCGAAGTTAAAAAATTAATTGAACCCAGCAGTGTTAAAAAAGTACAAGAATTTAAAAAAAATGTTTGTGCTTAATATTTATTTATTATTTTTGCAACCCAATCATTTAAAGTGATTGTAATTCTGTCCGATGGTGTAACTGGCAACACGTCTGATTTTGGTTCAGAAGAGTCCAGGTTCGAAACCTGGTCGGACAACAGAAAACCGCCTCCCGAAATTCGGGAGGCGGTTTTGTTTTAAAATTGTTTTGATTCTAAACAAAACATGTTATCTATTTGTTACCCCAATGGATAATCAAATATTTTCGGATTAATTTCATATAGTGGTGCTTTTTATTTATATATTTATTTTTTTAACGGATAAGTGAAAAATGCAAAATTC
>JAEUTT010000225.1 GCA_016787165.1 Bacteroidia bacterium
AACAAGTACTAAGCAACTATTACTTTCAAGGAAATGTTCGCCAATTAAAAAATATTACTGAACAAATTTCTGTAATTGAAAAAACACGAGATATAAATTCGGAAACACTTTTAAAATATTTGCCTATTAACCAGGGCTCACAACTTCCTGTAGTTACTAATGGAACAAGCAATTCAGGGAACGACTTTAGTGAACGAGATATTTTGTACAAAGTACTGTTTGATATGAAAAAAGATTTAACAGACTTAAAAAAAGTGGTGGTTGATTTAATTGAAAACGACAATCAAATGAATCATGATTTTCAACCAGAAAATGCAACCATCATCAAAAAGTTGTATCAAGATGTTGGTAGTCCCGAAACTACACTTCAACTGGGATACAATACATCTACTCCAACTGTAATTTCAAAAAATGATGATTCACAAAAAACAATTGAAGTAGAAGAAACCCTTTCGTTACAAGAGATTGAAGAAGACATGATAAAAAAAGCACTTACAAAACATAAGGGAAAACGTAAAAATGCAGCAAAAGAATTAGGAATTTCCGAGCGGACATTATATCGAAAAATTAATGAGTATAATATAAAGTAGAAAAAAGCGGACAATTGACAGTTGGCAATTGACAAAACAGTTAACAATCAACAGTAAACAAAAAATCAAGTGAAATTATCAATCAAACATCAATCAAACTTTCAAAAGAGAAGCCCATATTTTTCTCGTGTTTTGATTTCTTTTGTTTTGATTATTCAACTTATACCAGGTTGTAAAATGCATTATGGATTTAGTGGTGCTACAATTCCTGTTGAGGCAAAAACGGTTTCTGTTCAATATTTTCAAAACCAAGCATCTTTAGCTCCCCCAACACTTAGTCAAACTTTTACAGAAGCGTTACGTGACAGATTAAGTTCACAAACCCGACTTGGTTTAGTAAATAAAAACGGTGATTTAAATTTTGAAGGACAAATAACATCATATACTGCTAGTCCAATTGCCATTCAAAGTACAGATGTGGCAGCATTAAACAGGTTAACAATAACTGTAAATGTGAAATATTCATGTAGTTTTGATGAAAAAAAAAATTTTGAGCAATCCTTCACACGATTTGCAGATTACAATAGTGCACAAAGTTTAAACACAGTTGAACAAGAATTGATTCAACAAATTAACGAACAATTAACATTAGATATTTTTAATAGGGCCTTAAACGACTGGTAAAATCAAGCCATAGAACATTGACTCCAAAATGGAGAAAATTTGGGAAGAGAAAATTTAATTAAAATGAACAAAGCACAATTCATATCCTATATTGAGTCGCCTGATAAGCTAACAGGCAGTGATGGGGTTTTACTTGCTGACATTATTAAAGATTTTCCGTTTTTTCAAACAGCACACTTGTTATATGCAAAAAGCTTGCATAATACCCAAAGTATTCATTATAACAATCAATTAAAACTTACTGCGGCCTACGCTGTTAACCGAAAAAGACTACATAGTTTAATCACTAAAAAAACGGAGACTGTAACGCTTATTTCTTCTGAAATTATAGACCAAACAGAGCCAATTAAAGATCTAAAAACAATTGAGCAAGTTGTACGTGAAATAGTGAAAGAAGAGGTAAAAGAAATAAATATAAAACCATCTATTGAAGTTCATTCTTCTCTTATTACAGAAAAAATAAATGTACCGGAAAAGGGATTAATTGAAGAGAAAGTAATTGAACATGTTTCAGAAGTCATTAAAGACGATATTCCTGTTGAACAATCTAAAACAGATAATGAATTTGAATCAACTATAAGCATTATTCCATCGGCTGAAAAAGATGAGCTAGAAAAAGAATTTTTAAATAACGTTGCAGATACTTCTGTAGAAATTGAATTACTCAGCGAATCGTTAGATATAAATGAAAAAACTGAATCCGACTTTATTTTAAATAACAACTCATCTGAACCATTAAAAAAGCTAGAAGCGCAAGAAAATATTCAAATAAACAATACTGAAAACATTTCATTTACCGACTGGCTTAAACTTGTTGATAAAGGCGAAAAGCAAAGTGTAGAAGAACAAAAAGAGCTAAACTCCAAACAACCATCAGCATTTGACTTGATAGACAAATTTATCAGAGAAGAACCAAAAATATCAAGACCAAAAGCAGAATTTTTTAACCCAGTGAACATAGCTAAACAAAGTGTAGCTGATGATATAACCTTTGTAAGCGAAACATTAGCAAAAATATATGTTTTACAAGGCAATTATGCCAAAGCTATTCAAGCCTATGAAAATTTACGCTTGAAATATCCAGAAAAAAGACTTTACTTTGCATCCCAAATAAAAAATTTGAGAAAATTGATTAATCAACAAAAACAACAATAAACATTAGGAGCACACTTATTTCAGTAATAATAATCATTGTAAGTATCCTTTTAATATTAGTGGTATTGGTACAAAATTCAAAAGGTGGTGGATTGGCCTCTACTTTCTCTTCATCAAACCAAGTAATGGGAGTTCGTAAAACAGCTGATTTTTTAGAAAAAGCAACATGGACATTAGCTATTTCTTTGTTGGTATTAAG
>JAEUTT010000230.1 GCA_016787165.1 Bacteroidia bacterium
CCAAAAATAAAATTCCGAAAACAAATAAAAATAAGCCCAAATAAAAAGTACCAATTAAATAGACATAGCCTGTAAGTACACTCAAGCCTTGTTTTGCAACAACTGCCGCTAAGGCGCCAAATACGCCCATTGGAGCAAATGCCATTACATAATTAGTTATTTTAAACATGATGTGAGAAACGGAATCAAAAAAATCAACTACCACTTTCCCTTTGTTGCCAATAGATGCAGCGGCAACGCCAAAAAACAAAGCAAAAATTACGATAGGTAATATTTCATTTTTAGCCATTGCTTCAACTACACTTGCAGGGATAACATGTTCTACAAAATTTTTTGCATCAAAGCCTTTGGATGCTTCAATTCCAACTTCAGCAGTAGCAGCAGGTAGTTCAAGCGACATTGTTTTGCCTGGTTCAAAAATGTTGACAAGCATCAAGCCAAGTAATAACGCAATGATTGCTGCTGTGGTAAAATATAAAAGTGTTTTTATTCCAATTCTTCCAACCGATTTAAAATCTCCAACTTTAGCAACACCAACTACAAGTACCGAAAACACGAGTGGTGCAATAATCATTTTTATTAAGCGCATAAAAATATCGCTTAAAATATGTAAGGAGGGCGCAAATTCTTTCCAGAAATAACCAACGATTATTCCTAAAAACATTCCTAGAAAAATTTGAACAATTAATGAGGGCTTTTTAAATTTGATCATATGCGATAGTATCTCATGAATAGTTTATCATCAATCATTGACGATTTATTTGAAACAAATATAGTATTTGTAAAAGGAAAAAGGAATTTTATTTGAGTACTCGTTTTATTCGAGTTTAATGTCTTTCACATTTAGTTGAATAGTAGTGGTTCCATTAAATGTATTTTCATCAATGGCATAACAAGCGCTAAATATTTTTTTCTGCAATAAATCATTAAAATATTCTCCTTGCCCGAATGCGATTGCAGGAAATGATTCTCTAGGGTTGAGAGCAGATTGTATATCCAGTTTTAAGTGGTTGGTTCCTACAATACGAATATATCCTTTATCGATGAGGTGTTTGGTTAAAAAAATAGGTGACATATTTCCCGGACCAAAAGGAGCAAACTGTTTTAATACACGATAAAATTTTGGTGTAATTTGATTGAGCTCCAGTTCGGCATCTATTTCAATTTCGGGTGTAAGCATATGTTCTTGAATAGTAGATGAAACAACTTCTTCAAATCGTTTTTGAAACGCTTCTACATTTTCAAGCTTAAGTGTTAATCCGGCAGCGTATTTGTGTCCTCCAAATTGTTCTAACAAATCAGCGCAAGCTTCAATGGCATCATACACATCAAAATCTTTTACACTGCGTGCCGAACCGGTTGCTTTTCCGTTTGATTCGGTTAATACAATTGTTGGGCGATAATATTTTTCGGTAAGTCGTGATGCAACAATTCCAACAACACCTTTGTGCCAATCGGGATGAAAAAGAACGGTAGATTTTTTATAAATCAATTCGGTATTACCATCAATCATGCTTATGGCTTGTTGTGTGATGGTAGTATCAATGGTTCTTCTTTCGGTATTGGTAGTGTTGATATTAAATCCGCTTTCTTTTGCATGATCATGGTTGTTGGAAACAAGCAGCGCAACTGCATTTCTTCCCGACTCTAATCTTCCTGCTGCATTGATGCGCGGGCCAATAGTAAACACCAATTCATTGATGGTAATTTCTTTTTTTATGTTGGCTAAATCAAGTATTGCTTTTATTCCTTTACGCGGACTTTTATT
>JAEUTT010000253.1 GCA_016787165.1 Bacteroidia bacterium
AATAAAAGATATATTATCTTTGGAACAGTTTTTGAATGGCTCCGATAAAAATTAAAAAAACAAACACAATTATGTTTAATACAACCAAATCAATTATTGCATTTATAGCTTTAGGTATTTCAATTAACGCATCAGCACAAAACGATCCTAAAGCCAAAACTATTTTAGATGATTTAAGCAAAACAACTAAAGCATATACAACTATAAAAGCAGAGTTTTCATTTACCATCGAAAAAAAGGATAAAACCAAAGAAACTCAAAATGGTAAAATCGAAGTAAAAGGAGTAAAATACAAATTAGTGATTCCAGGACATGAAATATATTGTGATGGAAAATCGGTTTGGGATTTTATTAAAGATGCCAATGAAGCTCAAATAAAAGATATGGATGCTGGAGGAGAAGATGCTGTTAATCCTTCAAACATTTTTACCATGTATGAAAAAGGATTCAAGTATAAATTTGAAAGCGAAGATGCTACTAAACAAATCATTAGCCTATTCCCGAATAACCCTGATAAAAAGAAATTTCATACAGTTAAATTAGTTGTAGATAAAACTAAAAAACAAATTTCAAGTGTTAAAATGTTAATGAAAGATGGTAGCACACATACGTATGATATAAAATCATTTGTTGCCAATGCCGACATGCCTGATACTAATTTTGTGTTTGATAAAAAAGCACATCCGGGAGTAGATGTAGAAGATTTGAGAGATAGCAAATAAATTGTTTTAAATTTTCTTGATTATTGTTTAAAGTGATTTCATTCAACTTAAGATTTCTCCCTGCGGTTAAAATGACATTTTTATAATAAACATACTTTATCAAACAATCGATTGTTATTATTGACTGTTTTATTAAACAAAACGAGAGGCGCCAATAGCGCCTCTCGTTTTGTTTAATAAATAGTTTATTACCAAATTTCAGCTCTTTCAGCTTTTGGACGATACATTTTATCTCCTTCTTTTACTCCAAATGCATCATAAAATTCTTGCATATTTGTTAAAGGGCCATTACCTCTGAAATTACCAGGTGAATGTGGGTTTGTTTGAACCATATTTTTAAGGAATGCATCACGCATATTACCTCTCCAACCTTGTGCCCAAGCCATAAAAAAGCGTTGCTCTGCTGTAAATCCATCAATTTTTTCAGGAGCAGGTTTTCCTTCCATTGATTTTTTTAGTGCATAATAAGCAATTGTTAAGCCTCCTAAATCGGCAATGTTTTCACCTAAAGTAAGTTCGCCATTCACATGCATATCATCAATAGCTATATACTCATTAAATTGTTTTACAAGCATATCTGTTTTTACTTTAAACTTGGCTTTATCTTCTTCTGTCCACCAATTTTTTAAGTTACCATCACCATCGTATTGTGATCCTTCATCATCAAAACCATGTGTAAATTCATGACCAATGATTGCACCCATACATCCATAGTTTACAGCATCATCTGCTTCGGGATTAAAGAATACAGGTTGCATAATTCCCGCAGGAAAAACTATTTCATTCAATGGTGGATTGTAGTAAGCATTGATAGTAGGAGGAGTCATTAACCATTCTGATTTATCAATTGCTTTTCCTAGTTTGTTTAGGTTTTCTTTAAACTCATAGTTATTTGCACGTAACGCGTTTAATACATACGCATCACGTTTAATTTCTAATGAAGAATAATCTTTCCATTTATCAGGATAACCAAGTTTGCGAGTGAACTTTTTTAACTTTTCAATGGCTTTTGTTTTTGTTTCTTCACTCATCCAGTCGCGAGTTTTAATACGTTCTTCATAAGCAAGGGTAAGGTTGTCAACCATTTCGTTTACACGCTTTTTGCTTTCTTCAGTAAAATATTTTTCTACAAATAATTGTCCTAAAGCATCACCTAACGATTTGTCGGTAGCCTCTAATGCTGTTTTCCAACGAGGTTTCATAGCAGGAATTCCCATTAAAGTAGTTCCATAAAAACTAAAATGCTCTTTTACAAAATCATCACTTAATTTGCCTGCTGTGCCATCAATTAAATGCCAACGTAAATATGTTTTCCAGTTATCAATAGATGTAGCTTTTAACTGTTTGTTTAGCTCGGTATAAAAATCAGGTTGAGCTACAATTACATTTGCAACTTCTTTAGCACCAATACTTTCAAAATAAAGATTCCAATTTAGGTTAGATGTGAAACTTTGAAGTTCTTTCAATGATTTTTTATTGTATTGAATTTCAGGGTCACGCATTTGAACTTTAGTCATGGATGCTTTAGCTAAAGAAGTTTCCAAATCGAAAATCATTTTGGCATTTTTATTAGCTACATCTTCTTTATCACCTAAAAGTTTAAACATGTTAACAATGTGTGCCAGGTATGCTTTTTGAATACCTAGTGTGCGTTCATCCTTATTGGTATAATAATCTCTATCGGGTAATCCAATTCCACCTTGATAATATTGTAAAATGTATTCGGTACTAATTTTGGGATCTTGACCAACATAGCTGTTAAACATAGCATTGATACCAATTGAATGTAGATGAGCAATTGCCTTTATTAAATCATCTGAAGATTTAATGTTTTCAATGGTAGCAAATTCCTCTTTTAAAGGCGAAGCACCTTCGGTATTTAGTTTTACCGAATCCATGGCAACTGAATAAAAGTCGCCAATTTTTTGTTTGTTACTTCCTGCACTTACTGTTTTGTCGTTAGCAGCAGTTTCTAGTATTTCTAATAATTTAGCTTTATTTTGTTTGTCGAGCTCATTAAAACTTCCCCATCTACTTTCCGATTCTGGAATAGTATTGTTTTTAAGCCATTTTCCGTTTACAAATTGGTAAAAATCATCAGTAGGTTTTACAGTACTATCGATATTACGAGTATCAATACCAATATTGCTGATGCTTTGTTTTTTTTCGGAGCAAGCAAACAATAATGTTGCAAGAGCAATAGCCGAAAGTTGTACAGTGTTTTTCATCTTTATTTTTTTAATTACAAGCGAATTTAGTAGATTTTAACAATACTGCAAAAATAATTTGTTGAACGGTTTTTAGGCTTGATGAGTAAGTTAATTTTTAAGCGAATGTTTTTTGTTTTTATTTAAAAGAATACTGAATGTTTTATTTTTGTTAATGGTCGTTGTTAGGAACATCGACTGTCAGTTGAAGAGGTATCTTTATTTATTAATAGTTAGTCGGAAACAACTAATTTGCTGTATTTATTTTCATTTCCTATCTGAATAGTAATAAAATAAATTCCTGCAACTTTTGGGGCAAGTAAAGGGATTTCACTTTCACCATTTATGAGTTCAATTTT
>JAEUTT010000289.1 GCA_016787165.1 Bacteroidia bacterium
GATAAAACAATTGATGCATTGTATGCTTTTACCGATTGTGAAGTTTCAATTTCTCCAAATGCTTGTATCATTGAGAATGATAAACCCAAATTTATTGGTGTAAACGAAATTTTAAAAATTTCTACTCACCAAACATTGGAATTACTAAAGCGTGAGTTGGAAATTGAAAAAGGCGAATTGCAAGAATCATATTTGTTTGCATCACTTGAAAAGATTTTTATCAAGGATGAAATGTATATCGATTTTAAAAACTATTCGGATAAAGAAACATTGTTTTCTTATTTGGATGAGCGTTTTAAAAAATATAAAAAACAATTCATTCGTGAAATTACCAATGATGATTACGAAAAGCTAACTCAAATACCAATGATTCGTATCACTCGTTTCGACTCTAAAAAAGCGGATGAGAAAATGAAAGCATTGGATGCTCGTATTCAAGAAATAAATCATCATTTAGCAAACATGATTGAATTTGCTGTAGAGTATTTCAAAAACTTAAAAAAGAAATACGGTGTCGGAAAAGAACGAAAAACAGAAATAAAATCATTTGAAACTATTGTTGCTACAAGTGTTGTGGTGGCAAATGAAAAATTATATGTAAATCGTGAAGAAGGTTTTGCGGGATATGGCTTAAAGAAAGATGAGTTTGTAGCAGAATGTTCAGATATCGATGATATTATTGTTTTCCTAAAGGATGGAACAATGAAAGTGTCAAAGGTTGCCGATAAAGCATTTGTTGGTAAAGACATGATTCATATTGCTGTGTTCAAAAAGAATGATGAACGTACGGTGTACAACATGATTTATCGTGATGGGAAATCGGGTGCTGTATTTATGAAACGTTTTCCGGTAACAGGTGTTACACGTGATAAAGTATATGATTTAACCAAAGGAACCAAAGGTTCGGAAGTGTTGTATTTTACTGCTAATCCAAATGGTGAAGCAGAAGTAGTGGAAGTACAGTTAAAACCAATGCCCGGACTGCGTAAGGTTCAGTGGGATTTAAATTTTGCCGAATTAGCCGTGAAAGGACGTAATTCAATGGGTAATGTAGTTACCAAATATGCTGTTCGAAAAATTTTATTGAAAGAAAAAGGTGTTTCTACTTTAGGTGCTATCGATATTTATTTTGATGATACTGTTCAACGATTAAATACCGATAAACGAGGAACATTCTTGGGTAGTTTTGGGCCTACAGATAAAATACTTACCATTACACAAAGTGGTAATTATAAATTAACAAGTTTTGATTTATCAACTCATTTTGATGAAGACATGATATTGATTGAGAAATTCAATCCTAAAAAAGCAGTGTCGGCTATTTATTTAGATGGAGAAAGTAAAACGTATTTTGTAAAACGCTTTATGGTGGAACCAACCGATAAAAAAGTATTGTTTATTTCAGAAAGTGCAGGTTCAAGAATTGAAATTGCAACTACTGATGCGATTCCTGTGGTACAAGTAAAATATAGTAAAGTAAAAGATAAAGAAGTGCCAGAAGAGCAAATTGATTTAACTCAATTTATAGAGGTGAAAGGCCTGAAAGCAAAAGGGAATAAATTGTCGTACGCAAAAGTAAAAGAGATAAATTTATTACCACCGGTAGAAGTTCCTATTGATGAAGATATGTTGGATGAATTTGAAGAAAGTGGAATGAGTCCTTTAGAAGCAATAAAAAAGGCACAGGAACCTAAAAAAGAAAAGCCAATTATTTCTATTGATCAACAAATGAATGCCGAACTAAAATTGCCATCAGAAGAAAAAAAGAAAAAGAAAAAAGGTAAAGATGGAGGAGAAGAACTAACAATTAATTTTGATTTTTAAAATTACGATTAATTTATTGTAGTGAATTGCATATTCCGTTTTTATTGTACCGTATTTCTATGTACTCAAAAATGGATAATGCCGCCTGCTGTAATTTGTTTTTCTCATGTGATAAAGTTAGGACTAAAAGCTTAACTTATTTGTCCACCCAAAAGGTACTAACTTCAATCATCCATTGGTATTAAAAAGCATTTCTGTAATCTTTTTAACTTAAGTTGAAACAATTTGTTTTTCTTTGCATTTAGCTATAAAGCAATATTTTGGAAAAACATATTTTAAGTAAATCTACTTTTTTGCGAGGGTTACAATGTCATAAGTCATTGTACTTGTATAAAAATTTTATTCAATTACGCGATACTCCCAGTGCCGAACAGCAGGCTATATTTAGCAGAGGAAATAGGGTAGGAGTATTGGCACAAAAGCTATTCCCTGGAGGAATAGATGCTACTCCAACAAAAAAAAATAATTATATAGCAGCAGTTGAAAAAACACAATTTTTAATTAATAGTGGAGCCGAAATTATATACGAAGCTGCTTTTCAATACAACCAAGTACTTGCCATTTTGGATGTATTAGTAAAAAAAGAAGGCAAGTGGTATGCTTATGAAGTAAAAAGTTCAATTAAAATATCACATATCTATGTTATGGACGCTTCATTGCAATATTGGGTAATTACTAATTCAGGATTAGCTATAGAAGATATTTCACTCATTACATTAAGCAGCAAATACATTAAAAAGGGCGATTTAAATTTGCATGAATTATTTGCCATTACTTCGGTATTAAAAGATGTTGCTAAAAATCAAGATGCTATTACCGACCAAGCTAATATATTAATTGAGCTAGCTAGCACTGCCGAAATGCCTGATGTACCTATTGGCGAACACTGTTTCACTCCTTACAATTGCGATTTTATGGGAAACTGTTGGAAAAATGTGCCTCACAATTCGGTGTTTGAGATAACTGGTTTGTCAAAAGCTGAGCAGTTTGCCCTGTATTCGTCTGGTGTGCGAACAATAGATGAAATTCCAGCAAAAAATAATTTAGATAAAAATGTAAACATACATTTAGCTACTTCCAAAAAATTTGATGTACACATTCAAAAAGAAGCACTTAAAAAGTTTGTGGATGAATTAACGTACCCACTTTGTTTCATGGATTTTGAAAGCTTTATGCCTGCTGTTCCTTTATATGAAGGTACTAAACCATACCAGCATATTCCATTTCAATATTCTATTCATGTACAAGAAAGTGCAAGTTCAACAACCAAACATCTCGAATTTTTAGCCGAACAAGGTTTTGATCCTCGTATAGATTTTATAGATAATTTACTTGAACATTTAAAAGAAGCATCAACTATATTGGTGTACGATGCGTTGATGGAACGAAATATATTAAATGGATTAAAAAAGGATTTTCCTGAAAAATCAGAAGGGATTGATTTTGTATTAAGCAAGCTAAAAGATCTGATGCAAGTGTTTCAGGAGCGAATTTATTATCATCCTTTGATGAAAAATTCGCATTCTATAAAAAGTGTATTGCCGGCACTTGTTCCCGAATTAGGATATGAAACACTTAAAATATCATCAGGGAGCATTGCGATGATTGCTTTTGAAAAACTTCAAACCGAAACAGATATGTTTAGGGCAATGGAAACCAGAGAACATCTTTTAGAGTATTGTAAGCTAGATACATTAGCAATGGTTAAATTACTAGAAGTACTTAAAAGATCAATTTAAATTGATGATAGTATAGAACTGGTATATTGGATATGTTGGTGATAACACCAACATTGGCTTACTCACAAATGTTTCGTGAATCAATTGCCCTTTTTTTAGGAGATAAGGGAGATTGTTTTTTTTTCTATGTCATTCCGACTGGAAGGAGGAATCTTATAATTAATAAAGAGACTTCTCTTTTCACTGCGTTTTGCCAGCCTTGCTGTTAGGCAGGCCTGTTTAAGTACGACTAAACTCGCATTACTATGTTAGTGATTACACCAACATAGGCTTAAATTAATCCCCTTTTTTCAAAGGGGTAAGGGGAATTTAAACTTAAAAACACTACTTACTTGTTGATATTTA
>JAEUTT010000308.1 GCA_016787165.1 Bacteroidia bacterium
CTGCTGATGGTAAGTCATTGTATTTTGTAAGTAATCGCCCAGGTGGTTACGGACAAACAGATATCTATGTTTCTACTTTAAATAATGATGGAAGTTGGAGTACTCCTAAAAACTTAGGAAAAAAAATTAATACTCCAGCGAATGAAGAGTCAGTGTTTATTCATCCTGATGGTAAAACTCTTTATTTTGGCTCAAACGGGCATGTTGGGATGGGTGGTTTAGATATTTATGTTTCTCGTATGAATAATGCAGGAGAATGGTCTGAGCCTGTTAATTTGGGTTACCCAATCAATACACATGCCGATGAAAATAGTTTATTGGTTTCTTCATCGGGTTCAATTGCTTTTTTTGCAAGTAACAGAGCTGGCGGATTTGGTGGATTGGATATTTATCAGTTTGATTTGTATGAAGCAGCTCGTCCCGGACAAATTACCTATATCAAAGGAAAAGTATTTGATATAAATACAAAAAATCCTTTAGGAGCGCACTTTGAATTATTAGATTTAGAAACAGGAAAATCAGTTATAGAATCTGATGCAAATGCTGGCAATGGTGAGTTTTTAGTATGCTTGCCAATTGATAAAAATTATGCGCTCAATGTTTCTCATGCAGGTTATTTATTTTATTCCGAAAACTTTGCGCTAAAAGAATTAGCTGATAAAACAAAACCATTTTTAATGAATGTGCCTATGCAGCCCATAGATACCGGTTTTGTGATTGAATTAAAAAATGTGTTTTTTGAAACAGCAAAATTTGATTTAAAACCCGAATCAAAAATTGAATTGGATAAATTGGTTTCTTTTTTAACTATCAATAAAGGGTTAAAAGGCGAATTAAGTGGCCATACCGATAATGTTGGGGATAAAAAAATGAACCTTACCTTATCTCACAATCGTGCAAAAGCAGTATATGATTATTTGGTGTTAAATAAAATAGATCCTAAACGTTTAACTTATAAAGGTTATGGTGATACGAAACCAAAAGTAAAAAATGATTCGGATGAAAATAGAGCATTGAATAGAAGAACGGAATTTAAAGTAGTTAGTAAATAATTTAATAGATATGCAAAAACGATTTTTAGTATTTAGTGGCTTTTCGGGAGCATTGTCCGTAATTTTAGGTGCAATGGCCGCCCATTATTTAGAATCAAAACTCGACAATATACATTTTACATTACGTAATTTACAAACGTTTGAAACTGCTGCAAAATACCAAATGTATCATAGCATTGCACTTTTAGGGTTGGCATTTTTATTTGAAAAGTTTAATTCTAAAATGCTAAGTAAAGCAGGCTACTGTTTTATGGCCGGAATTGTACTTTTCTCTGGTTCACTGTATTTTCTATCAACTGCCGGCTTAATAGGTTTAACAAATGTTCGTTGGCTTGGACCTATAACACCTATTGGAGGTTTATTCTTTATTGCAGGATGGGTATTTATTGCTCTTTCTGCATTTCGTAAAAAATAGCATTTATGCAAAACACAAACTACGCTAAGTATATTGCTATCATGCAAAAAATTGCAGATGTGCAAAACGCATCCAGTTTATTAAATTGGGATCAAGAAACATATATGCCTCCAAAAGGAGCTGCATTTAGAGCTCAACAACTTTCTACACTTGCCGGAATAGCACATGAATTAGCTACTTCAACAGAATTGGGAGTTTTGTTGACTGAACTATCAAAAGATGATTCTCTTGCCGAAAAAGAAAAAAGAAACATAAAAAAGTCGTTAAAAAATTATAACGACAATAAAAAATACACCACCGAGTTTGTTCAAGATTTAAGTAAAACAATTTCAGAAGCTTTTCAAGCTTGGCAAAAAGCAAAAGAAACAAATGACTTTAGCTTGTATGCACCTAAACTCGAAAAATTAGTAGAGCTTAAACGAAAAGAATGCGAATTGCTGGGTTATACTGGACATCCTTATGATGCAATGCTCGATCAATATGAACCTGGTGCTAAAACTGTAGATTTAGAAAAATTATTTGCTGATGTAAGATCACAATTGGTTGCATTTGTAAAACAGATTGCCGCTAAACCTCAAAATAATGATGCATTCATGTTTGGCTTTTATGATAAAGATAAGCAATGGGATGTAGGAATAGATTTACTAAAACAAATGGGATATGACTTTGATGCCGGTCGTCAAGATATTTCATCGCACCCTTTTACTACTAATTTTAGTTGTCAGGATGTTCGAGTAACTACTCGTATCAATCAAAATGATTTAAACGAAATGATTTGGAGTTGTATTCATGAAGGTGGCCATGCGTTATATGAACAAGGTTTATTGCCAAGTGAGTACGGATTACCTTCGGGAGAATATATTTCTTTAGGAATTCATGAATCACAATCAAGGTTATGGGAAAACAATGTTGGTAGGAGCCTAAACTATTGGAAAGCTAATTTTAAAACGTTACAAAAAGCATTTCCTGAAAATTTAGAAAAAATTTCTGTTGAAGATTTTTATAAAGCAATGAACATTGTAAAGCCATCATTGATAAGAACTTCAGCCGATGAGTTAACATACCATTTTCATGTGTTAATTCGCTTTGAAATTGAAAAAGCATTGATAGAAGGCAAAATACAAGTGAATGAATTGCCAGCATATTGGAATAGTAAATACAAAGAATATTTAGGCATAGATGTTCCATCTGATAAACAAGGGGTGTTACAAGATATTCATTGGAGCCATGGTAGTTTTGGCTATTTCCCAACTTATTCATTAGGTAGTTTTTATGCAGCACAATTTTTTGCACAAGCAAAAAAAGAAATTCCTAATTTAGAGAATCAACTAGAGCAAGGAAATATGCTTAATTTACTTTCTTGGCTTCGCGAAAAGGTTCACAAACATGGTAAATACTATACTGCAGAAGAGTTGTGTGTGGAAATTACTGGAGAAAAATTAAACTTCAATTATTTTATGGAGTATGCAAAAGTGAAGTATAAATGGTTGTATCAACTGTAGTAACTCATTTATTTATGCTCCTTCACAGCTTTCATTAATTCACATTTATCACAAGCTTGTTTTTTTTTAATACTTGCATAAAAACGATATGCAACATATACTATTGCAAGTAAAAGTAATGTGTATAATGCTATTTGTTCCATCATAAGAGCAATACAAAAATACAAAATTTAATCTCCTTGAAAGTCCTTATTTTTTAATAATTTTACCCCCGTAAAAAAATAGAATATGATTACTGCAGAAACACCTATTCGTTACGATAGAAAAAAACACAAAGACGAAACATTAATAGCATTGTATAAAGGCGTATTAAAGCCTAGAATGATTGAAGAAAAGATGCTTGTATTACTTCGTCAAGGAAAAATAGCAAAATGGTTTAGTGGAATAGGACAGGAGGCGGGCTCTGTTGGTATTGCCATGGCTTTGGATAAAGAAGAATATATTTTGCCAATGCATCGTAATTTAGGAGTATTTACATCACGTGAAATACCTTTAAACCGCTTGTTTTGTCAATTTCAAGGTAAGCCAAGCGGATTTACGAAAGGACGTGATCGCTCATTTCATTTTGGAACACAAGAGTATAAAATTATCGGAATGATATCGCATCTTGGTCCTCAATTAGGTTTAGCTGATGGTATTGCATTAGGAAACTTATTAAAAGAAAACAATAAAGTTACTGCCGTATTTTCAGGTGATGGAGGAGCAAGTGAAGGTGATTTTCATGAAGCATTAAATGTTGCTGCTGTATGGGAGTTACCTGTAATTTTTGCAATTGAAAACAATGGATATGGTCTTTCAACACCAAGCAATGAGCAATTTCGATGTAAACAATTTATTGATAAAGGAATTGGTTATGGCATGGAAGCTGTGCAAGTGGATGGCAATAATGTATTAGAAGTTTACGATACTGTAAAAAAACTAGCAGAGTCTATTCGTAAAAATCCTCGCCCTATTCTTTTAGAGTTGATTACTTTTCGTATGCGCGGACATGAAGAAGCTTCAGGAACAAAATATGTTCCTAAAGAACTGTTTGATAGTTGGGGTAAAAAAGATCCACTGAATAACTTCGAAAAGTATTTGTTGCAAGAAGGTGTATTGGATGAGAAAATGATTGAAAGCTTTAGAGCAGAAATAAAAGAAGAAATAGAAACAGGCTTGGAATTGGCTTATGCCGAAACATTACCACCTCCTAATACCGAAGTTGAACTTGGTGATATGTATGCACCATTTAATTTTATAGAAACAAAAGCAAGTGGAAGTAAAACAAATAAACGCATGATTGATGCCATTTCAGATGGAATGCGTTTAGCAATGCGTAAGCATCAAAATTTAGTATTAATGGGACAAGATATTGCAGAGTACGGAGGTGTATTTAAAATAACTGAAGGCTTTGTTGAAGAGTTTGGTAAAAAACGTGTTCGTAATACACCATTGTGTGAGTCGGCCATTGTAGGAACAGGATTTGGTTTGTCGATTAATGGAATGAAGGCAATGGTAGAAATGCAGTTTGCCGATTTTGTAACTGAAGGATTTAATCAAATTGTAAATAATTTAGCAAAATCTCATTACCGTTGGGGGCAAAATGCAGATGTTGTTGTGCGAATGCCAACAGGTGCTGCGGTAGCTGCAGGGCCATTTCATTCGCAAAGTAATGAGGCATGGTTTACACATACTCCAGGATTAAAAGTAGTGTATCCTGCATTTCCAAGTGATGCAAAAGGATTGTTGCTAACTTCATTCGAAGATCCAAATCCTGTGATGTTTTTTGAACAAAAAGCATTATACAGAAGCGTGTCTGAAGATGTAGCCGATGATTATTTTACCGTGCCAATTGGTAAAGCAAACTTAGTTCGCGAAGGAAATGATGTAAGTATCATTACCTATGGAATAGGTGTTCATTGGGCATTAGAAGTGTTAGATAAATACCCTAATATTTCAGCAGATTTACTTGATTTAAGAACACTTTTGCCTTTTGATAAGCAAGCGATTATAGATACTGTAAATAAAACAGGAAAGGCTATTATTTTGCATGAAGATACACTTGTTGGTGGTTTAGGTGGTGAATTGGCTGCTGTTATTTCAGAAAATTGCTTTGAGAATTTAGATGCGCCAGTTGTTCGCTCTGCAAGTTTAGATACTCCAGTGCCAATGAATGCAGATTTAGAATGGAATTTTTTACCTAAAGCGCGTTTCGAAGAACAGTTAAAAACTCTTTGGGAGTATTAATCATTTTTTACTTTATTTTTTTGACAGCCTCGTACAATCGAGGCTGTTTTTGTTATATTTGGTCTTTCTTCAATCAATTAATGAAAATCAGCCATCTATTTATTTTCTTTTTTTTGCTATTACAGTTTACTGTAAATAAAATCTATGCGCAAAAAGAAATAGATTCTTTAATAACACTTTTGAAGCAAATGCCCGATGATACAGCAAAACTTCATGTGTTAAATTCAATTGCCGAAATGAGTGCTGATGATAATGTTTGGCCCATTTATAACCAACAAATGGCAAGCCTTTCAATCAAATTAATGAAAAGTAAAGTGCTTCAAATAAAAAAAAGAGCATTATATCATTTTGCAAATTCTCAAATTAACACAGGGTATTTACATAATTCAAATGGTAATTTAGATAGTTCAATCTTTTATTATCAGCAAGCATTTGCTACCATGCAAGAATTAGGAGACAAGTCGGGAATGGCCGCTGCGCTTAATAATATCGGATATGCCTTTAAATCACAAGGAGATATTTTAAATGCTCTGGATTGCTATCATAGGAGTTTAAAGCTTTATGAAAGTATAAAATATGATAGAGGAATTGCCAACACACTTAATAATTTAGCCATTATATACGGCAAACAAGGTGATGTTAAAACAGCTATAGAATACAATAAAAAAAGTTTAGCCATTAGCGAACGAATGGGGGATAAAAAAAGTGTAGGGATTTCTCTAAATAATTTAGCATTGCTTTACCATAAAAAAAACAAACCCGATCAAGCAATTGCAGATTTAAATAAAGCATTAGCGATACAAAATCAAATAGACGATATAGATGGAATAGCCAACTCATATAATAACATTGGTTATGTATACGAAGAAAATGGAAAGTTAAAGCCCGCATTAGAAAATTATTTATTGGCCTATAAGATAGCTTTGAAAGGAAATGATAAACCGGTGTTTGTGAGTACAGCTATTAATGTAGCAAACATTTATTTGAAGTTAAATAACATTAAAGAAGCATATCGTTATGCAAACGAAGCATATAAACTAGCAAAAGAAATTGAATTTGTGAATGAATTAGCTGATGCAGCTGATTTAATGAGTCAGATTTTTAAACAAAAAAAGGATTACAGAAATGCACTTGAAATGCATGAATTTTATGTAAAATTAAAAGATAGTGCATTAAATGAATCTACCCGAAAAGCATCGTTGCAAATGAAGTTTCAATATGCGTATGAGAAAAAAGTAATAGCCGATAGTATAAAAAATCAAGAGTTTCAAAAAGTAAAAGATGCTCAAATAGCTGCTCAGCAAAGTGCACTTAAGCAAGAAAAAACAATGAAGTATGTTTCATTTCTTGGACTAGCACTATTTGTGTTAATTTCACTATATGCTTTTTATCGTTATCGTGATACAAAAAAGAAAAATGCCATTATCGCTTTTCAAAAAGAGATTGTGGACCAAAAACAAAAAGAAATGATTGATAGTATTGTTTATGCTAAAAGAATTCAACAATCATTATTGCCAACAGAAAAATACATTGAAAAAGTGCTGGAAGAGCATAAAAGAAAATCTGCAAAAAAATAGCACCATATACCTTTATGATTATCTGTAAAATAATATTCTATTATCGCTTCTGATTTTTTTATATTTGTAAAATGCCTTCTAAGATTATATTCTTTTTTGTTTTTTGTCACCTAGCTTTATTCTCAAATGAAAGCAAGCTAGATAGTTTAAAACAATATATAAAGGAACATGCCCAAGAAGATACACTCACTGTACTCACCCTAAATAAAATAGCTTTAGAATACATGCACAAAGCAAACGATAGTTGTTTGTTATATGCAGATAAAGCAATTGCTATTGCAAAAAAAATAAATTTCATAGCAGGGATTGCTGATGCATACGATAGAAAAGGTGGTTTTTACAACGGCAAAGGAGAATACAAAACAGCATTATACTTTTCAATTGAAAGCTACAAACTTTTTGAAAAGCTAAATAACAAAGGCGCCATGAGTAATATAATGAACTCTATGGGTAATACTTATTTAGGAATTAAAAATCAATCTAAAGCACTTCAATCGTATACTAAAAGTTATAGTATTGCCGAACAAGATTCAAATAAATACATGATGGCTATTTCTTCTATTGGAATAGGAAACATTTATATGGAGAAAAAAGATGCATCAAGTGCCATTAAATATTTTAAACGATCGAAAGTTATTTTTGAAAAACAAAATGCATTGTACCCTTTATCTATTTGTTATACCTTAATTGGCAACTGTTTAGTAGAATTAGAACGATTTGATGAGGCATTTGAAAATTTTGATAAAGCGGTTATTCTGCTTAAAAAGTTAGACAATTCATATGGTATGGCAGGTACCTACGAAATTATTGCTGCTGCTTATGAAAAGCAAGGAAGCAAAACAGTTGCACTTGATTTTTATT
>JAEUTT010000386.1 GCA_016787165.1 Bacteroidia bacterium
AGGTTATTCACGGCTATACAAACCTGGAATGTTATGGAACTACAATATTTGGGGAGACCTTTATACCAATTTCAGAAATTTTTTATCCATGGGTGGAGGATTTAATTTAGAGCCTATTATTACATACGACCACTGGGAACCACGCATTACAGGAAGATATTATGAATATCCAAAAGATTATATGGGATATTACTGGTTTTCGACTGATTATAGAAAAAAATTTGCTTTAGATGTTTCGGTTAATTATAGATATTTCGAAGAAAACAATCGATACAATTATAGTTTTAAAATTTCTCCTCGATACAGAGCAAACAACCGACTTTTGTTTGTCTACAATTTTAACAGAGATTATTTAAATGATGATATCGGATTTGTTAACTATAATGCAACCGATGATAGAATTACTTTTGGAAGAAGAAATTTATTAACACTCACCAATTTATTAAGTGTAGATTATAAGTTTACTGCTTTAATGGCATTAACTTTACGTGCTCGTCACTATTGGTCGAAAGCTGAATACCAACAATATTATACATTAAGTGATAAAGGGAAGTTATTTGACAACTCACAATACACTGGAAATTCCAATGTAAACTTTAACGCATTTAATATTGATTTAGTATATCGTTGGCGATTTTCTCCTGGAAGTGAATTAAGTATTGTTTGGAAAAACTCCATCTATACACGAGGAAAAGAAATTATTCAAAGCTACTCAAAAAATGCTGATTTAGTTCTAAACTCCCCTCAAACAAACAGCTTTTCGATTAAACTATTATACTCTTTAGATTAGTCAATGGTAAAAAGAAAAAAGAAAGCTTAACTTCGTTTATGTTTTTTAAAAAGCAAATTCAGTGGTATAAATTATTTGATTCAATAGATGCAGCAAATGCTTTTGTTGAAAAAGACCATTTAAACAGTATCACTATTGGCAATAAAAAAATTTGTTTAGCTAACACTCCCAAAGGATTATTTGCGGTAAACGATAAATGTCCGCACAATGGTGCATCCCTAAGCAGAGGCTATTGTAGTAAAGAAGGAAGTATTGTCTGTCCGGTACACCGTTATCATTTTGATTTAAAAACAGGAAGAGCAAAAAGTGGCGGTGGCGACTATGTTGACACATACCCAATTGAAGTACGCAACGATGGAGTTTTTATTGGCTTTTCAGAAACTGTCTGGAAATTATTTTAATAATCTTTATTTTTCCTGTAACATTTTTTCATTTCTCCGTTATTAAACTATAACGTTCTAAAAAAGGAGGCAAAATGAAATCGTTCACATCCCTATGTATACTTGTTTGGACAACAAGTATTACCGCTTCACCCTTTCATTATTCAAATTCAATTTCCATTGAAGATGCAGCTAAACAAGGCCTAATCAAATTAATCATTAAAGGCAAAGGAGGATTCACTGGCAAAGTAATTGAAATGAAAATTAAAAATAATACAACGCGTTCTTTAAACTTAAAACTAGAAGCAGGAAGAAGACTTGATTCGAAAAACAATAAAGAACAAGATATTCTAGTTACTCAGGCTCAAGAATTATTTGTATCAGCTAATGAACAAAAAAAACTAGATATAAACGGAATGTGCTGTCAGGCAGGAAATGCTTGTCCTACAGCCAATGCTGATTATTTAGTAGGTATAATGGCCGACACCAACCTAATTAAGCTAGCTGAATTTATTGATAAAAATAAATATTACGAAAATTATACTGCACAACAAGCTGTATGGTGTATCTCCGACAATAAATCATTGGCGAGTATTTATGGCGGCGATAAAGACATTGTGAAAAATGTAAGAAGCTATGTATCGCTGGTAACAGGAAAACCAATACCAAGCTATAACATTACCTACCGACAGGAACATGATAGTATTAGTATTGGTCGTCCTTTAAAAATTGAAGGCATATTTGATTATAACTTAAATGCTACTGGACATATTACACTTGCTATTTTTAATTCGGAAGGAAAAATTGTACAATATATTTGTAAAGAATTAGCACACAACAAAGGAGAACATAAAATATATTACACGTTTAGAACAAAAGATTTACCAGAAGGAACTTACTATGCAAGAATGACCAACAATGGAAGAATAGAAAAAGAAATGAAAATTGAATTTTAAAATTAATATAAAGAGCGGAGTATTTTTTTACTCCGTTTCTTTTTCAAACGTATTAGCAGTAATATTTTTACCATTTTTATAATAGTAAACCCCACCCCAAGCATATTCTTCTTTTTTGTATTCAAAAGGAGTGTCATCAACGGTAACAATTACAATTGTAATTTTGAGCCTATCCTTCTGAATAATTCGTTCTTCTTTATTTTTTGTTACAGGCTTATAAATAGGTTCTGGTTCTTTCACAACAGGCTTCGGCTTTTCTGGTTCCGGTTTATATTCTGGTTGTTTTACCTCAACTGGTATTGGCTTACTAACAGGCGGTGGTGGTGGTTCTACTTTAGGCTTTGGTTTTGGAGCTGCTTCTGCCTTTTTTTGCATCTCTTTAGCCTGAGAAATATATTCGGTATCATAATCAAAATCACCGGCAGTGTAACTGTATTTTATTTTTCCTACAGGTTGCGTATAGGTAACCTCCTGCCCCTCGGGCTGCTTACTTAATTCAATAGTTGCACTAAACTTAGCAAATTCATTATCTGCTCTTCCGGCAGGAACATCGGTACTTACAATCACACTTTTAGTAATGTAGTTGGGTTTTGTTACAGTAATCAAATAATCACCCCCCAATTCAAAATCTACATTAAACTTTGATTTTCCATTCGGGTTAATTGTTCTGTAAGTTGCACCACCTTTGGTAATAGTAATCCACACATTACTTAAATCCCCTTTTTCAATATCTACAATTAATTTAACGGTAAATACCTGAGCACGCACTTCAACAGAAGCAAAAAAAACAAAAGCAAACAATACTAAAATTGCCTTAAATGGATATATTTTGGAGATTACTTGCATTTGTATATCAAAATTAGTCAATTATTTAGTTCGAATGACCCTTTCATCTTAACGATTTTAACGTAACTTTGTGGATAAACGTACCTATTATGCAACCCAATTTGCAAATACTTTGCCAACAAGTATGCGATTTAAGCAAACAAACCGGTGATTTTATACGAAATGAGCGACTTAAATTTTCGGCAACTACTATTGAAACAAAAGGTAAAAACGACTTTGTTTCGTATGTAGATAAAACTTCTGAAAAATTAATTATTGAAGGGCTTGAAAAGCTACTTCCCCAATCAGGATTTATTGCAGAAGAAGGGACATCAACTGTAAAGGGTGAAGTGTATAATTGGATTATTGATCCACTTGATGGGACAACCAATTTTATACATGGAATCCCTTGTTTTGCTATAAGTATAGCATTGATGAGAAACAATGAATTAGTAATGGGAGTGATTTATGAGATCAATTTTGATGAATGTTTTTATGCTTGGGAAGGAAGCAAAGCTTATTTAAACGGCACTGAAATAAATGTTTCAAAGGCAAACAAATTAGCAGATTCGCTTATTGCAACAGGATTTCCGTATTATGATTATGATCGTATGAAAGAATATCTCGACTTGTTTCAATATTTCATGAAACATACGCATGGTTTAAGAAGATTAGGCTCAGCAGCAACTGATTTAGCTTATGTAGCATGTGGCAGATTTGAAGGATTTTATGAATACAGTTTACAACCATGGGATGTAGCAGCAGGTGCTTTTATTGTAAAACAAGCGGGCGGTAAAGTAAGCGATTTTAAAGGAGGGGAAAATTATATCTTTGGAAAAGAAATAGTAGCAGGAAACAACAATTGCTTTCCTGAATTTTTAAACGCAGTTCAATTATTTTTCAACTAAAATGGAAGATCAAAAACCAAAAACAGCTTGGGAATACATTAAAATTTATTTCCCTGATGTCTGGCAATACATTGTAATCATCATTATTATGATAATTGCAGCATTTTTTATACTCTAATGTTAAAACATCAAGGCCAAGAAAGAACCTATCAACACAATTTAAAGCTTGCTGTTCTTCTTTCTACAACAGCGGGCCTTGTAAATATTGCAGGGTTTTATTCATTTACAATATACACAACCAATGTAACCGGACATGTTGCTCATTTTGCAAAAGAGCTTTCGGAAGGAAATTTTTACTTCGCAAAAATTATTGCACTATGGATGCTGTTATTCTTTTTGGGTGCATTTTTTTCTAACCTTATTTCAAAAGCCATAACACAAAAAAGTCCGAATTTAGCTTATACAATTCCGATTTTTATTGAAATCATATTGTTATTATGTGTTGGATACATTGGCGAACATTATGATTATAGCATTGATAGAGACCATTTTTTAGCAGGCTGTTTATTATTTGCTATGGGAATGCAAAATGCAATAGTAAGTGTTGTTTCGGGGTTTGTGGTTAGAACAACCCACTTAACAGGCTTATTTACCGATTTAGGAATAGAGCTATCGCAATTATTTTTTTCGTCAAAAAATGAACGAAATGAGTTAAATAAAAAAATAGTTTTGCATGGTTCTATTGTACTTATGTTTATACTTGGTGGGATAATTGGTGGTATTTTACACCATTTTATTGGCTATAAAGTATTTATTCTCGCAGCAAGTGTTTTAGTTGTTATACTAATTTATGACAACATGAATAACGTAATGCGCTTCTTTCAAAACAAGTAATTATTTTTTCAGAAACTGTCCGATTTTAGATAGCGGCTTACGAATAAATGTAAGTGCGCTTGGTTTTAAATCATTAATTATCCATGCTCGTTTGTCCTCTCTGTTGGCTTTTATCCTGTTAGCCAAAGTGACATTACTCTTTCCTCCCACTCTCATTTTAACCAACACCTTTGGCATATAAGCGACAGAACAATTGTACTTATATAAAAAACGAAGCATTAATTCATAATCGGCAGCCGATTTAAAAGAAGTATTAAAAACGCCATAATCTTCATAACATTTTCTTTTAGCAAAAAAAGCTGGATGAGGAGGCATCCAACCTTTTAAAAAATTCTCCTTTTTATATTCTTCTGAAATCCAGTTACGCTTAACAATAGATGTGTTCAATCTATCAACGTATTGTAAATCTCCATACACGCAATCCGACTCACTACCTTCCATTACCTTTACAACATCAGAAATAACAGTTTGAGTATTGTAAAAATCATCCGCATGTATAATTGCGATAACTTCACCTGTTGCAATAGCAATACCCTTGTTTAAAGCATCGTAAATACCATTGTCTTTTTCGGAAATAAGTTTCGAAACATTGACTTTGTATTTTTCTATAATGGCAAGTGTATCATCAGTTGATTTTCCGTCTACAATAATATATTCAATATTGGAATATGTTTGTGCTATCACCGACCGAATAGTGCTTTCAATGGTTTCGGCACTATTGTAACAAACGGTTATGACAGATACTTTAAGCATCAAATTTTCTTTCTCTGATTTTTTTTGCAGGATTGCCTTGATAAATAGAATATGTGTCTAAATCAGTAGTAGCAACAGATCCTACCGCCAATACCGAATGAGATTTACATGTAACACCGGGACAAACAGTTGCTTTTGCACCAATCCAAACACCTTGTTCGAGAGTAATATCTCCAACAATTAAATCAAATATTTCTTTTTTATA
>JAEUTT010000407.1 GCA_016787165.1 Bacteroidia bacterium
GCACTTACACAAACATCATACACAGCAGGAACATTGTATGCAAAATTGTTATTAGGATTGGTGCTACCATTGGTAACATTTACATTGTAACTTGATGTACATGTAGCTGATAAATTAGTTGAATTAAACGGTGTTACTGTATAATTTCCCGATGGCACCCAAATAGAATACATTCCTTGATTATTTGTTAAACCTGTATATGTATTTGTTCCGTTAGTTACAGTTACCGAGTAATTTTGCAAAGGAGCATCACCGGAATCATACACACAATTATTGTTGGCATCGTTATATACTACTCCTGATATAAAACCATAAGCAGGTAAAGTTGTTATTGTATAAATAAATGATGAACATATTCCATTATCATCGGTAATGATAACAGTATATACACCAGCTGCTAATGAATAAATATCTTCAGTGGTTGCCCCATTACTCCACTGAAAAGTATAAGGACCTGAAGTGCCGGTTAATGTTAAATTAATTGAGCCATCACTCATTCCTGCTCCAGACTCATGAACAATAATAGGATTTACAGTTAATCCCGGAATAGATGTTGTTCCAATGACAAAATTTGAGTATGCAGTACAACCATTATCATCTGTTACAGAACCAACATGACTACCAGAGCAAAGGCCTGTAAACACATTAGAAGTTTGTGGTGCACCACCATCAATAGTGTATGTAAATGGAGGAGTCCCTAATGTTTGTACAAGTGTTGCAGAACCTGTACAAGCACATGCAGAAGAAGGAGTTGTAGTTTGTGATAAAACGATTGAGCTTGAATTTGAAACGTTAACTACAGCTGATTGCACACAAGCATTAGCATCTGTTACAACTATTGTGTATGTCCCCGCACATACTGAAGTATGTTGTGGAAATGGAGGCAGTGTTGGCGACCAAGAATAAGTATAACCCGGTGTTCCACCTGTAATATTTGTCATAATAGTTCCATCACATGCTCCACAACTGGATGGAGAAGAGCTTGGATTGATAGCAATTGGAGGTGGCTGATTTACCACTCCTGTTATATTTACAGAACAGCCCGTTGCATCTGTAATTGTAACAGTATATGTTCCGGCACACAAACTATTAATAGTAGCTGTTGTAGCACCTACCGACCACACATACGTATAAGGAGCAGTTCCTCCAGCAGGAATAGCCGTTAACAAACCATTGCAAATACCAAAACAACTTGCATTGTTAACCACAACCGAACCCGATAATGTACTTGATGAATTTACATTCACAAAACCTTGACTTGAGCAACCGGAAGAACTAGTTGCTGTTAATGTATAGGAGCCTACACATAAATTAGTAGGATTTTGCATTGTTGATGTAAAACCACCTGTTCCCGCCCAAGTATATGTTACTGCTCCCGTAGTATTATTTATAATTGAACCATCGCATTGATTATTACATGTAGCATTTACAGATGAGATATTAACAGAAGGACCTGGATCAGCAATAAGCATTGATGTTGCTGTAGCAGTGCACCCATTAGCATCTGTTATTACAACCGTAAAAGTAGTACTAGCTATCACTGGACAAACTACATTAAAAGCAGTAGTATTACCATTAGGAGTCCACAAATAAGTATAAGGCGATGTACCTCCAGATACACTTGTTACAAGCGTTGCACAAGAACCAGCACATGCTTGAAGCGGGCTGTTTGTTACAACAGATATAACAGAAGGTTCATTAATTACTACTGTATGTATTGCAGTACTCATATCAGCACTATCAATTACTGTTAAAATATATGCTCCTGCACATAAGTTGGTAATGTTTTGACCTGAAGCAGTATAACTATTTGGTCCAGTCCAAGAGTAACCATAAGGGCCAATACCTCCGGTTGCAAAACCATTAGCCGTTCCATTGCACTGTCCGTTACAAGTAACATTTGTTTGAGTAGCAGTTGCCACATGCCCCGAAGCAAAAGAGTTCAAATACACAATTGCAGCAAATAAAGTAAGTAGTAATTTTTTCATTTTTAGAGTAGTTAGTAATTCAACAATGAGTTATTAATAAGTTTTATCAGGATTCAAATTTTCAAAAGTGTTTCAAGCTTTCTTTGTAGGTAGATGTAATTTTTATCTCAACAGTTGCATCGTATATTAAAAAATGAATTATTTAGATATTATTATTTGTATTCCGATGGTTTGGGGGCTTTACAAAGGCTTTACGAAAGGACTTATCATAGAAACTGCCACCATTATTGCTTTTGCATTGGGCGTTTGGGGAGGAATTAATTTTTCAGATTATTTAGCACAAAAATTCACTGGATGGTTTGATTGGCACTCACCTTATCTTCCCATTTTATCATTTGCTCTTACCTTTATATTAATCATAGCAATTGTTTTTTTAGTTGCTAAATTAGTTCAACGTATGGTGGAAGGAATGGCATTAAGTGCTATCAATAAAATTGGAGGAGCCATTGTGGGCTCTTTAAAGTTTGCAATGATTATGAGTGTACTTATTTTTGTGATGGATGCAATTGAACAAAGCTATCCGTTCATTTCATTTAAAGCAAAAGAGGAATCATTACTTTATAAACCTGTAGGAAAAATAGCCCCCACATTAATCCCTGCACTTAATAAAAGTAAAGTAGCAGAACTTATTCCAAAACCGGAAGCAGAAATTGAGGTAAAAGTAAATGTGAAATAAAAAAACAAAAACTTTAATAATTTTTTCGAAAGCAGCGTTCAGCAAAATCCATCAATTCTTTTTGTGTTTCTTTGGCTGCTTCATAAAAACACATGTGTCCTGCATATTCGAGCATTAATACAAAAGGATATTTACAAAGAGCCATTTGAGAATACATGGTTTCATAATTAATTACACTATCTTTTTTTCCTACAACAAACAAAACGGGATATTCAGCAAATTTTAGAATCAAATCTCTGCTTTTTCGTTCTTTCATCCCTTCAAGGCTATTCACAATCGATTGCCTGGTAGTGGCTACCGCAATGCGTTTTACTTTATCTACTTCAGCAGCAATTTTTGAAAGACTTTCAGGAGCAAACAACCCCGTTACTACTTCTGTAACATAATGTTTGTGTTCTTTTTTCACCAAACGAATTACTTTATCACGTTCTTTCTTTTTTTCTTCACTATCGGCATAGGATGTTGAATTGAATAAACATATTCCACATACATTTTCGGGATATAATTCAGCAAATGCTAATGCTGCATAACCACCCATACTATGGCCTACAACAACATAACGCCTAACGCCAATCTGATCTAAAACGGCTTTTACACTTTGTGCCAATAGCTCCATACTATGGTAATATCCAATTGAAGGAGTTTTGCCATGCCCAGGCAAATCAATTGAAATAACTCTAAATCGTTTTGATAATTTTTTTGCAGTCTCGACCCACACTTCATGCGAACCTAAAAATCCATGTAGTAAAACCACAACCCTTCCTTTTCCGGAATCGGTGTATGCTATTTTTGTTTTTTTAAATTCTGCAGTTTTTAAGGACATTAAAAAGTTGAAATTTAATTATTTTACTTCCCAATCTAATTCCAAATCCCAATTAGAGCGAACATTAATTAACTCTGAATTATAAATTACTTTTTCGGGTTGTTGGTGTTGAATGTAATTTCCGGCATCCCACTTCCCATTATTGTTTTCATCTACAATGATTTTAAGTTTGTATTTTTTAG
>JAEUTT010000276.1 GCA_016787165.1 Bacteroidia bacterium
CCTTTTAAAATACGTTTCCAACTTGCTATAAAATGGCGATGTGGACGAAAACGAGTAGGTGTCCAACCTCTGTAGATTGTATCCTTTGTAATTTCAGCATCTCTAAACCCTTTTTGATTATACTTTGCGATAATTGTTGGCAATTCTTTTTCATAATTATCTTCATCAAATTTTCCATCATTAAATGGGTTCCACGGTCTTCTTCGTTTTGTTTCTTTAAACTTTTTTCTCAGTTTATAAGTTCCTATTGATTCATTGCCTATGATGTTAAGCTCTTTAATCCTTACTTTGCTTTTTTTATCAATATCAATAAACATTATAACAGCTTGTGGCAATCGTTCATCTGGTTGTAAAGTAATTTTTGCTGTTGCATCAGCATATCCTTTTACTTTAAAAAA
This sequence comes from Bacteroidia bacterium, assembly GCA_016787165.1. Lineage (GTDB taxonomy): Bacteria > Bacteroidota > Bacteroidia > 2-12-FULL-35-15 > 2-12-FULL-35-15 > 2-12-FULL-35-15. The sequence goes on from JAEUTT010000276.1 coordinate 399, forward strand.
ATCAACTACAGTTTGTTTGGTTGAAGCAACAACAACATCTGTTACAACCTTTCCTTTTACCAACTTAATTTTCTCTCTTAAATCATCTGCCTCACTTTTAGTAACCCCTTTTAATGCAAACTTTGAAAGTCGTGGACGCTCAAGCACATGTATTTCTAAAAAAATAAAATTGCCTTGCACTTTGCTTGCTGTAATTTTAATATCATCAAACAATCCTTGTTTCCATAAATTTTGAATTGCTGTTGAAAATTTTTCACCTGGCACTTGAACTTTTTCTCCAATACCCAAACCAGATAAAAGTACTAATACATTTTTATCAAAGTGGTCAGCTCCTTTTACTTCAATACCACCAATTTCATATTCTTTGGAAATGGTGAAATCAATTACTTCTGTTGAGTCGCCTCCTATTGTTAAAACCTGTGATTTTAATGAAATGGAAAATAAAAAGGGTATTATATAAAGAATTATTTTTTTGTACATAAATTAAGTTAAGATATTAATTGTTCGCTTGTTTTACCGAATCTGCGTTCACGGTTTTGGTAATCGATAATTGCTTCATAAAAATCATCCTTGGTAAAATCAGGCCAAAATTTATCGGTAAAATACAATTCAGCGTATGCTAATTGCCATAATAAAAAATTACTGATTCTATGCTCACCACTGGTTCTAATCATCAGTTCTGGTTCGGGCATATTAGCAGTGCATAAATGCGATGTAAATAAATCTTCGGAAATATCAGATGATAAAATTGTTTTTTGTTCCACTTTTAAAGCTATGTTTTTAACTGCTTCTATAATTTCCCATCTTGAGCTATAACTCAATGCTAATACAAGTGTAGTTCTTGTATTATTTTTGGTAGCCTCCATCGCTTCCATCAACTCATCATAACAATTTCCAGGCAAACTTTTTAAATCACCAATTGCTTGTAATCGTATATTATTTTTATTTAAAGTAGGCGTTTCTGCGTGAATTGTATGCACCAATAATTGCATCAATGCAACCACCTCGTCTTTTGGTCTGTTCCAATTTTCGGTTGAAAATGCATACAGTGTAAGATATTCAATTCCTATTTCTGCAGCGGCTTCAACTGTATCTCTCACAGCTTTTACACCGTTTTCATGTCCATAAATCCGCTCGGCACCTTTCTGTTTAGCCCATCTACCATTACCATCCATGATAATAGCAATGTGCTTAGGTAGCTTAGCAGAATTAATTTTATTTTTCAAACTCATTTTATTTTAAACAAAATCGTCTTTAGCTTTTTCTAAAGACGAACAATCATCAATTATGTTACTTATACTACTGCACACCTGGACAAGATTCTTGTCTCG
>JAEUTT010000411.1 GCA_016787165.1 Bacteroidia bacterium
CTATGACGTGAAAATAGAGCATTATCGAACCGAGAAAATAAATTCAGTCATCGAGCTAACTTCTCAACTATCAAATGATTCAGGGGAAATAAAAAAGCCGGTCTTATCAAATTTTGAAGATAAGACCGGCGCAGTACCCGGGGCGGGACTTGAACCCGCACTATCGCAATGATAACAGGATTTTAAGTCCTGCGTGTCTACCAATTCCACCACCTGGGCATCTTTTGCTAAGAACGATAAACCTTTTCCAAAGTTTAGAGCGAAAGACGAGGCTCGAACTCGCGACCCCGACCTTGGCAAGGTCGTGCTCTACCAACTGAGCTACTTTCGCATAATGGGATTGCAAAAGTAACTAATTTTTTAATTCTGCAAAACTTTTTTTACAAATTCGTTATAATTTATTTCATTGAATTAACAGGGATTTAAAACAATTGTATGTACATTTAAGATATAATATTTAAAAGATGACTAAAATGAATAAAGTTATGGCAGGGTATCATATGTTGATGATTCTGTCGCAGGTAGATGGTGACTTTGATAAAGCAGAAGGTAAAGTGATAGTGAAGTATTTGCAAGATTCATTTCCTTTTCGTTTTAATTTAGACCACGAAATGGAAATATTGAGCGCGTTACCTCAGGAAGATTATTTTTTACATTTTAATAATGCCATGAATGACTTTTATGAAGATTCAACAGCTCAGGAACGAACAGATTTTTTAAATTTTGCAGTAAAAATGGTTAAAGCTGACAAAAAAATTACAGTAGAAGAGAATAAATACTTAAAAGAGTTGTTTTTTTCATGGGAGTCTCAATTTGAGGGTGTTTAAGTTTGGAATAGGTCGATTATAAAAGTTGTTTAATTGTTATTCATTTTTTTTTGTCCGTTGCTTATTGTTTACTGACAATTTTGTTGAATTTATCTATTCGGCTTTATCTTTTTTTATAGTACTCAGCCTCCAATCATCTTTTTGATTTCATTTAGTTTGAAAAGTGCTTCAACTGGTGTTAATGTATTGATGTCTGTTTTTTCGAGTTCATCTTTTATGTTTTCTAAAACAGGATCGTTGAGTTGAAAAAAACTTAGTTGCATTTCTGTGGGTTGTTGACCATTTTGGGTTGCGGGCTTAAATTCACTATTATTTACAGTTGATTTTGTTGAAGTTATTTTAGATTCGTTTTTTCCATCGCGTTGTGATTCTAGTTCTGTTAATATTTGATTGGCTCTATCTAGTACTTTTTTTGGCATTCCAGCCATTTTAGCAACATGAATTCCAAAGCTATGTTCGCTACCACCAGGAACTAATTTGCGCATGAACAATATTTTATTGTTTATTTCTTTAACCGAAACATTGAAATTTTTTATTCTTTTCATTGTTTGAGTCATTTCGTTTAATTCATGGTAATGAGTTGCAAATAATGTTTTAGCTTTTGAGGTTGGGTGTTCATGAATATATTCGGCAATAGCCCAAGCAATAGATATTCCATCATAGGTGCTTGTTCCCCTTCCTATTTCATCTAATAAGATTAAGCTTTTGTCAGATAGGTTATTTAAGATGCTTGCCGTTTCATTCATTTCTACCATGAATGTGGATTCGCCTGATGAAATGTTGTCGGAAGCTCCAACACGAGTAAATATTTTGTCAACGATGCCTATATTTGCATGTTTTGCAGGCACAAAACTTCCCATTTGAGCTAATAAAACAATAAGTGCAGTTTGACGTAATAATGCTGATTTTCCGCTCATGTTTGGGCCAGTAATCATGATTATTTGTTGTGTTTCATTATCAAGGTAAACGTCATTTGTAATATATTCTTCACCAATTGGGAGTTGTTTTTCGATAACAGGATGTCTTCCGTCTTTTATGTCAAGGATATTGTTTTCAAAAATATGTGGTTTAACGTAGTTGTTTTTTTGTGCTATTGTAGCAAAAGAAGTTAGGCAATCAAGTCGAGCAATTAAAGACGCATTTAGTTGGATGATTGAAATATAGTCAGCTAAAGCAATAACAACATCATTGAAAAGTTTTGATTCCAGTGCAACTATTTTTTCTTCGGCACCTAGTATTTTTTCTTCGTATTGCTTTAATTCTTCGGTTATGTAACGTTCTGCATTGGTTAAAGTTTGTTTACGCATCCATTCTGACGGAACTTTTTCTTTGTGTGTGTTGGTAACTTCAAGGTAGTATCCAAATACATTGTTGAATGCTACTTTAAGTGAAGGTATACCGGTTCGTTCGCTTTCTCGTTGTTGTATTTGAAGTAGGTAGTCTTTTCCTGAGAACGAAATTTTTCTCAATTCATCCAATTCTTCATTAACTCCTTCGGCAATAACATTTCCTTTGACAATAAGATAGGGAGGGTCTTGTGTTATTTCTTTTTCAATTCTATCAATAACAATTTTGCAGGGGTTAAGTTGTTCTGCAATTTTTAACAAAGATTTGTTTTCAGATTTTTCACAAATTGCTTTTATTGGTTCAATGGCACTTAATGCTCGTTTAAGTTGAACAACTTCTTTTGGTGAAATTCTGCTTGTAGCTACTTTAGAAATAATTCTTTCTAAGTCACCAATTTGTTCTATTTTATCCGTTAATAAATTTTTGGCATCTGAATTTCGTATAAAATAATCAACTACTTCTAATCGTTCATCAATAGGTTCTTTGTCTTTAAGTGGTAGTGCAAGCCATCGTTTTAACATTCTTGAGCCCATTGGTGAAATCGTTTGGTCAATTACATCTATTAATGTTCTAGCATTGTCGTTATGAGAACCAAAAAGTTCAAGATTACGAATAGTAAATCTATCTAACCAAACATATTTTTCTTCTTCAATTCGAGAGATGGTACTGATGTGTTTGACCTTGTCGTGCTGGGTGTCTGCGAGGTAATGCAATGCCGCGCCTGCAGCTGCAATACCTTGATCAAGATTTTCTATTCCAAAACCTTTTAATGATTTTGTGCCAAAGTGTTTTAATAGTGATTCGGTTCCAAATTCAAGTGTGAAAGTCCAATCATCTAATCCATAGTGGTAAAATTTATCGCCAAATGCATTAATAAAAACATTTTTTTTATTTTTTTGGAATAAAATTTCACTTGGTCTAAAGCTTTGCAAAAGTTTATCTATATATTCAAGTGAGCCTTGAGCAATAAAAAATTCTCCAGTAGAAACATCTAAGAATGAAACTCCTGCTTCATTTCCTTTTTGCTTTGAAGGGTTTGCATTGATAAAAACACTGGCTAAAAAATTATTTTCTTTATGGTCAAGGACTTTATCATTATAGGAAACGCCCGGAGTAACTAATTCTGTAACACCTCTTTTGACAATAGTTTTTGTCATTTTGGGGTCTTCCAATTGGTCGCAGATAGCAACTCTTTGTCCTGCCCGTACAAGTTTTGGCAGGTAAGTGTCTAATGAATGGTGTGGAAATCCAGCAAGTTCTATGAAAGAAGCATATCCATTTGCTCTTTTGGTTAAAACAATTCCTAGTATGTTGGCTGCTTTTACAGCATCTTGCCCAAATGTTTCATAAAAATCACCTACTCTAAATAGTAGTAAAGCATCAGGGTATTTGGCTTTAATAGTATTGTATTGTTTCATTAGTGGTGTTTCTGCCACTTCTGTATTTGCTTTTTTGTTTATTGCTTTTTCCTTTGCCATCAGGGTAAAAGTACAAAACCTTAAAACATTATAAATACAAAGTTTTTAACACTTTTTGAGCAATTTGTTTTTAGATTTGTAATGATAGAATGAAAAGCGTATTTATAAATATTTTCAATAAAGCAAAGTCGCAATGGCTAAATGATATTCGCTTCTGGATTATCCTGTTTTTTGTTTTGCGACTTTATGGGATAACAGATCCACCTATTGAGATGGCGCATAATTGGAGACAGGCGTTTACGAATATTGTAGCTCGAAATTTTTTAGAAATAGATTCATCTATTTTTTATCCTAGAGCCATTATTTATGGTAACAATTCTGGTGTTGTAGGTACTGAGTTTCCTTTATTGAACTATTTAATTTTTTTAGTTTCTAAAGTTTTTGGCTATGCACATTGGTATGGTAGATTAATTAATTTAATCGTATCGAGCATAGGGATATATTATTTTTATTTAGGTGTTCGAGGTTTTGTAAGTAAAAAACTTTGTTTTAATGCAACACTTGTTTTGATTTGTTCTATTTGGCTTATATTTTCTCGTAAGTCAATGCCGGATACTTTTAGTATATCATTGCTAATGATAGGCTTGTATTATGGTTTTCTTTATTTTAAAAATAACAATTTGTCTTATTTGTTTATTTATGGACTATTTACATCAGTAGGTATTTTATGTAAAATTCCTGGTTTGTTTTTATTAGGAGTTTTTGTAGCTCCTATTATAAGAAATGGCGTTTTAAAAAAAACAACAATTTATTTTTTAG
>JAEUTT010000414.1 GCA_016787165.1 Bacteroidia bacterium
GTAAAAAAGGGAAAGTAACCGAGTTGTTTGATGAATTTAAGACGGTCGCTCCTGAAATGCGAAAAGAAATGGGGCAGGCTTTAAATTTGTTGAAAAATAAGGCGCAGGATAAAGTAAATGAGCTAAGGGATAAATTTGAAAACACAGATAGCGATTCATTCGACAAAATCGATTTAACACTTCCTTCGGAACCTGTTAAATTAGGTGCTCGTCATCCCTTATCTATTGTTCGTAATCAAATTGTAGATATATTTTCAAGAATTGGTTTCACTGTTTCTGAAGGTCCCGAAGTAGAAGATGATTGGCATAATTTTACTGCTTTAAATACTCCTGCCGATCATCCTGCACGTGATATGCAAGATACATTTTATGTTGCCGAAAATCCAGATATAGTATTGCGTACTCAAACATCTTCAGTACAAGTACATATTATGGAAAATAGTAAGCCTCCAATACGTACAATTTCTCCAGGGCGAGTATATCGTAATGAAGCAATTTCGGCAAGAGCACATTGTCAGTTTCATCAAGTAGAAGGTTTATACATTGATAAAAATGTTTCATTTGCTGATTTAAAACAAACATTAATGTATTTCGCAAAAGAGATGTTTGGTGAAGAAACAGAAATTCGTTTGCGTCCATCGTTTTTCCCGTTTACTGAGATCAGTGCCGAAATGGATATTTCTTGTCCGTTTTGCAAAGGGAATGGTTGTAATATTTGCAAAGGTGCAGGCTGGGTTGAGATTTTAGGCTGTGGTATGGTTGATCCTGCTGTGTTAGATAATTGTGGTATTGATAGCAAGCAATATAGCGGATTTGCTTTTGGAATGGGCATTGAACGTGTAACTATGCTAAAATATCAAGTAAAAGATTTGCGATTGTTTTTTGAGAATGATGTACGTTTCTTAAAACAATTTAAATCTGCTATCTAAAATGATTCCCGATCGTTTTCAATTATTAAAAAATTTATTGGAGAAAGAACCTACAGATTCTTTTTTGAATTATGCTTTAGCTTTGGAATACGCAAAAAAAAATGAGCTAGCTAAGGCTATTCAAATTATTGAAGTTATAATAGCTAAAGACCAAGAGTATTTACCTTCTTATTATCAACTTGGGAAGTTTTATGAGTTAGCAAATCAACTTGATAAAGCAATTAATATTTACAAGCAAGGAGTTTTAATTGCACAAAAACACAAAAACACAAAAACCCTTAATGAATTGAATGAAGCTATTTTTTTGATTGAAGAATAACTTTACTTTACAAAATCAATTACACAATCAAAAAACGCTTTCGGCTTTTCGGCATGTACCCAATGTCCTGCATCATGAATAGTTTCAAGAATGCTTCTAGGAAATAATTCTTGAATTAATTTTAAATCTTCATTTAGTATGTAATTTGATTTTTCGCCACGAATAAATAGAGTAGGCGTGTTGCAACTATTTTCTGCAGGAGTAGCTTCTCCTATATTTTCAATGTTTTCAATGATTACTTTTAAGTTGAATCGCCAAGCTAATTCACCATCATCTTTCCAATAAATATTTTTCAATAAAAATTGTTTGGTGCCAAAATCAGTGATGTGTTTTCCTAAAATATCTTCAGCTTCTCTTCTTGTTTTTACAATTTTAAAGTCGATAGCTTGTAATGCTTCCAATACCGATTGGTGATGTAAAGGATAATACTTTGGAGCGATATCAACCACAATTAATTTATCTAAAATGTGCTCGTGTTCGAGTGCAAATTGCATAACCGTTTTTCCACCCATTGAATGTCCAAGTAAAACCACATTTTTTAGTTGGAGAGAGTTGATAAGTTCCAAAATGTCATCGCTCATTGACTTGTAATTCCATTCATCGCT
>JAEUTT010000525.1 GCA_016787165.1 Bacteroidia bacterium
GCTAGGTTGTAAAAGATAAGCAATAACTCCTCCTTGGTAACTATCACCAATTCCTAATTTGGTTGTAAAACTAAGTTCATTTCCATAGCCAGTTCCTGAGCTGTTTGTTGCATATGCTCTTACGTAATATAAAGTATTTGAGTTGCCTGTAAGGTATCCTACAAATGTTCCTATTCCGGAACCATCATTGGTTGTTGAATTAGAGATTGTAGGGTTTGGAGATGTGCTCCAGCAAATTCCACGAGTGATGATAGCTGAACCTCCATCAGAAGTTATACTTCCTGCACAAAAAGCGGAGTTGTCAGTTATAGAAGTTATTGGACCTGTTGTTAAAGTAGGTGCCGATAAACTTAGTGTAGTAAAACTAAGCTCTTCTCCATAAGCATATCCAATTTGATTTCTGGCATAAGCCTTTACGTAGTAGGTAGTTCCAGGTGTAACATCTGTTTCAATAGAACTAGTATATACGCCAAGCCCTGCACCATCATTTGTAGCGTATGTTCCAGGTGCTCCATACAATGGGTTTGGAACTGTGCCCCAAACAACACCTTTGTCAATAATTCCAGAACTGCCTTCACTTATAATATTTCCTCCCGATTGAGCAGAGTTAGTTGTAATGTTGCTAATTGCTTGCGTGATTACAGTTGGAAGCTTAGGTTCTGGTTCTGCATTTTGCTCTTTTTTACATGCAGTTAATATAGTTGCAGTAGAAATAATTAATATAAATAATTTTTTCATGATAATGTGTTTTTGGTAAATGATTCAATTTATAGCACAAATTAAATTCATATTCTTCAATTGGTTATATGATGTTAGTTATAATGCCTTGTTTTTTTTGTGAATGAATGCTTTTTTTTTGTGAATGGGAAAAACAAATACTGGGTAGAGTTGTAAGTATAAACTTGTTACTCCCTTTTGTAAATATATGTTTCATTGTATTTAGCGTAAAAAATAATTTTATACTAAATACAGCTAAAAAACAGGAGAATCTATTTTATTATTTTTTTCCATAGTTTTGATTTATGATATTTAAAAAACCAGGATATAATTTAGTCTTATTTTTTATAAAACTAAATCTTTTTTGTTTTGCTCAAACTCCACTTGTCGACTCTCTAAAAAATGGTTTGCAAGCTACAACGGTTGATACATTAAAAATTAATTTTCTAAATGAATTAAGTTGGGAATACGTTGATATAAATAATATGCCAGATGCTATAAGATGTGGAGAGGAGGCGCTTAAACTAGCAACAAAATTAGAATTTAATAAAGGTATTGGAACAGCGAATGCTCGTTTAGGAAATGTATATTTTACTATAGGTGAATACGACAAAGCGTTGAATTATCATTTAAACGCTCTGAAAATAAAAGAAAAATTAGGTGATAAAAAAGGAGTTGCAGCTACATGTCAAAACATTGGAAATATTTATCAACAACAGGCAAGCTCTACAAAAGCAATTGAATATTACTTAAAGTCATTAAAAATAAAAGAAGAACTAAATGACAAAAAAGGAATTGGAAATACATTAAATGGTATTGGAAATATATACAAAGATCAAAATGATTTTAAAAAAGCAATGGAGTACTACAATAAATCATTGGCAATACGGGAAGACATAAACGATTTAAACGGAATAGGATATGCTCTTTCAAACATAGCAACTGTTTACGGAATACAAAAAGATTATGTTCATACATTAGAATATGCAGAAAAAGCATTAACTATTTTAGAACAAACAGGTAATAAAAATGGAATTGCTGCATGTATAGGTATTATTGCAAATGTGTATAAAGCAGAAAAAAATCACAAAAAAGCTCAAGAATACAATTTAAAAGCATTGGCTATTAGTGAAGAAATTGGTAATAAATACAGCATTACCATGTGTTTGGTAAACATTGGAAATGTTTACTTTCTTAACAAAGAAACAGAAAAAGGAATTGAATACTTGAATAAAGGATTGGTGATTGCAAAAGAAATTGGAGCAAAAGATTATATCAAAGGAACCTACTTTAATCTAGCCGAAGCATACGAGCAAATGAATAATTCTAAAAAAGCACTTGAATATTACAAGCTCTATTCCGAACTAAAAGATTCAATCATTAATGACGAAACAAATAAAGCATTAGCCGAAAAAACCGCTTTGTACACTAATGAAAAAAAGGAAAAAGAGATTAGTTTATTGAAAGCTGAAAAAGAAAAGCAAGAGCTCATTGCCATAGAAGAAAAAGAACAGCAAAAAATAATTACCATTTCTATTGCTACTGTTCTACTGTTGGTACTTATATTTTTTGTATATGTTTTTTATGGATATCAAAAAAAGAAAAAAGCTAATGAAATTTTGACACAACAAAAACTTATAATTGAACAAAAAAATAATGAAAATGAAA
>JAEUTT010000529.1 GCA_016787165.1 Bacteroidia bacterium
AGATGAGCCGGCTCCAACACCAACACCTAATAACCCTGCAACTACAGGCAGTTTAGCTTTACATTTTGAAAATATGGTAGGAGATAGTGTTTTGGTATTAAATACTCAAAACTATGTAAATGCGAATGGCGATACTTTTAATATCTCGAAGTTTGATTATTATATCTCAAACATTAAACTTTTAAAAGGTGGAGTTGTTAAATATGTCGAAACAGAAAGCTATCATTTATTAAAACAAAGCAATTTAGCTTCGTTAGAGTTTTCATTAACAGGAGTGCCGGTTGATAATTATGATGGCATTCAGTTTATGATTGGTGTTGATAGTACACGTAACGTTTCTGGTGCACAAACAGGTGCATTGGATCCTGCAAATGGAATGTTCTGGAGCTGGAGCAGTGGTTATATCATGTTAAAAATGGAAGGAAGTTCTCCTCAGTCGGGTGCAGCTTCTCAAAATCTAATTTATCATGTAGGCGGCTTCTCTGGTGTTAATAATTCATTAAGAGTTGTTTCTCCAAATTTTAGTGGTTCTACGGCTAATGTTAGCGGAACAGTAACACCGGAAATACACTTTGCTGTAGATGTATTAGAAATGTTTACTACACCTACAAATACAAATTTTGCAACAACACATACAGTTCATATGCCTGGTGTTGCGGCAAAAACAATTGCTGATAACTATGCAGATATGATAACAGTAGAACATATTCATAACTAAAGAAGCATTAAGTGTTTAAAAAAACGATACATAAATTACTCTTTTTTGTACTTCTTGTAACTACAATAAGTGCTTGTGATATTGATCCGGTTATTAAAGAGGAATTGCCAGCCGATAATATTCGGTTGGTAATCCCTCCCGGCTGGCCAAATCCGCAGTATGATTTTTCTACGAATCCACTTACAAAAGATGGTTTTATATTAGGCAGAAAACTGTTTTATGATACAAAATTATCGCGAGACAATACTGTTTCTTGTGGTACTTGTCATCAACAATTTGCTGCATTTGCTAATTTGGATCATGCTACGAGTCATGGGATTGACGGTTTGTTTGGCACTAGAAATGCTCCTCCGTTGTACAATCTCCTTTGGCATACTAATTTTATGTGGGATGGTGGAATTAATCATATTGAAGTTCAACCTTTGGCACCAATAACCAACCCTGTTGAGATGGATGAATCAATGAACAATGTGATTAATAAATTGCAGTCGGATGCTAGCTATCGATTAATGTTTAAAAATGCTTTTGGAGATGAGATGGTGAATACTCAACGTGTTTTTTTAGCACTTACCCAATTCCAAGGAATGTTAGTTTCTAGTAATTCAAAGTACGATAAATATACCAGAGGACAGGTAGCATTAACAGTGAGCGAAACAAATGGCTTTAATTTGTTTCAGCAAAATTGTTCTTCTTGTCATCCTGCGCCATTGTTCACCAATTTAGATTATGTAAACAATGGATTGGATAGCACATTTGCCGATTTAGGAAGAGCTACCATCACTCAAGATCCAAATGATTATGGAAAGTTTAAAGTTCCTTCATTGCGAAATGTGAATGTATCTCGTCCGTATATGCACGATGGTAGATTTGAAACTTTAGAGCAAGTGTTAGAGCATTACAATAGTGGGATAAAAAATTCTAGTACATTGAGTCCACTACTATCTACTGGCATTCCTTTAACATCACAAGAAAAACAAGATATAATATCGTTCTTAAAAACACTTACCGATAATACGTTTATTACAGATAGACGATTTGCAGATCCTTTTTAATTGAAATAGTACTAATTAAAATTATCGATGAGTTTTAAAAATAAAATAGTAGTAGCTATAATGCTACATTCAAATTACATGCTTGCTTGTGATTTCTGTGGTTGCTATATGGGAATCACTCCTTATGATAATCAAAGCGGTATGTCGGTTTTATATCGCTATAAAAGTTTTAGTGGATATCCTGATCAAGGACATAAAAATTATATTTTTCCTTCTTCCAGATCGTATAGTTCATCTTCAAATAATTCATTTACTTCGGTAAACAATAGTTATTCCGGCTATAAACATGGTACGCATACAACTGTTTTAGGTGGGGATACAATGAAATTTCAGCGCGATTATGAAATTTTTACTACAGCCGAATTAAGAGCAAAATATTTTATCCATAAACGGATAGAGTTAAATGGAGTAGTTCCATTTGTGATGAATAGCGCCCGACAAAATGAAGTAAAACAAAAAATAAATGGAGTAGGTGACATTACATTATTCGCTGCATATCATTTGATAAGTCGTATAATGACCGAAAAATACCAACATCGATTAATTTTTGGAGCGGGAGTTAAATTGCCTGTAGGTGACTATTATCAAAAAGATGCAGATGGAAATAGAATCGATTTTTTGCTTCAACCCGGAACAGGAAGTGTAGATTATTTAGCCTATGTAAATTATATTTTTGGGTATAAAAAGTTTGGATTTAATTTAAACTCTACCTATAAAATTAATGGTGATAATTTTTATAAAGAACGCATAGGAAATAGCAGTACTAATTATTTAAATATTTTTTATAAATTTCGTCAAGAAAAAGATTTGAAACTTTTCCCCTCTATTCAGACATACTATGAACATACCGAAGGCCTGTATGTTTTTGATAAATTGCAAAAAGCTACTAAAATGGAAGTGTTTAATGCCGGTATCGGATTGGATGTGTTTTATAAAAATATAGCTTTAAATATGTCATTTCAACTCCCTGTTTATGAAAAAAGATTTGAAAGCAATTTGCAAAACACAAGCAAAATGATGATTGGTTTAACCTATAACTTTAATCAAAAAAAATATTTAATTAAAAGTAAAACGCAAGAATAATTTCGTAACTTTATAAGAAAGAAATAAAAATGAAAAAATATATTTTATTGTTTTTTGTACTAATAGGAACTGTGTTATTGTTCCCTTCTTGTTTAGATCAAGGAAGGGGTGGGAAGTCTACGGTTAAAGGAGTTGTTAGGCATCATAGCTTAGCCATTCCTAATGCAATAGTATACATTAAATATGGAGCTACAGACTTCCCTGGTGAAAGTCCTTCTAATTATAATGATCAAGTAACAGCAGATGTTGCTGGCAATTATGAATTTTCAAAATTAAAAGATGGAAATTATTATTTGTATGGTGTAGG
>JAEUTT010000542.1 GCA_016787165.1 Bacteroidia bacterium
ATTTCTATAGCCTTATTACATATCGTTATTGCCTTTTTATAATTTATATTTTTTTTCAAATAGCAACATCTATAAACAAATTTTCATTTTGGGTTATACAGAATTTATTTACATATGCTTGTTTCGTTTATTAAATAGAGAATGTGATACTTTTCATTTCAAGCATATTTTTTGTGAGCAAAGAAAAGGAATGAATAATTTTTGTCCTAAATGTATACTTAGAAAATTTGCGCCCTTTTAAGTTGTCTAAAATATTAAGTGCCCACGCTTCAAACTCTCCATTAGCAATATCAAAGGTAAATTCGTGTGCAACTTTATTTCTTAGTCTGTTGATTTCTTTTAACGATGATATAATAAATTTCTTTCTCAATTCGTCTTCAACCTTAATAATTTCAAGTGCAGTGATTTTACGATGAAATGAATAATTAGCAATGTTGCTAACATTATTCCTTTTTAAAATAGTCCCCAGAATAGTCTCTAGAAACAAATGCCCCTTTAGTAGAATTAATTCTAAATCTATTTTGCCGTCAAGATTTACAAAAACAGCCCATTCTAACAGTTGGTCAATTCCTTCCTCTGATTTTTTTATTTTAATACTCTCCAATTTTCTTTGTATTTAGAACCTTTATCCCTCATTTTACTATAATCGATTACATATCCTTTTTTAGTCTGTTTTGCAAATCTTCGAATTTCCTTTGATGTAAGAACGTAGCTTTCTGGCCTTATGCTTATATCTCCAATTTTGTTCAAATATGTGACAAGAACATAAAAGTGGTTCGGAATTATTTCCGGCTTATTCATTCCTAACAACCAACATGTTTTACTTGCCATACCCTTAACATCAATAGTAAAGGTTCTTTTATTATCTTGTAGAACAATATCAACTGATTTTTTATTTCCAAGTGTTAATAGTGGCTCAAGTTCAAGCCTATGAAGTGTCGCCAAAACATAAAATTCAGATGCCAAATTCGTTCTTTCGCTTTTTTGTCCCATAAATATGCTTATTAATTTTTCGACCTATTCTATAAATCACAATTTATAACACTACAATTACATCCAACTCTCTTAAGAGTATAATAAATACATATAAATTTGATGTACCTACACCCATTAGCTTCTATTTACCAAATATAATAAATAGAAATTGATTTTAATAACCCTTACTAATAAATATCGCATTGCTCCAATGTCTAAAAATAAAAATTCCGACAAGTGAATAACTTATCGGAATTTAAGTAGGACAATTGAAAGCTTATTTTTTAATTTTTTCTCTACCGGAAAACTCGTAACGCTTCTTTTCTACACCACTTTTTAATATTACTACCGTTCCTTCAATATCGGTATTATTTACTGTTACTTCCCATTTATAATCGTTTTTATCTTGTGCATGCATTGCCTCAAAACTTACAATTCTATTTTCTACTTCATCTTCAGTAAACGTACTGTCTACATTCACAATATAACTCATCGGCTGCATTTGAAACTTTTCGTACATTAAATCAGCTTCTACTTTTCCTCCTTTAATAAGTACCATTGTAGGAACTGCCTTTCCGGTAGTTCCAGCTTTTAACTCATAAAAGTTTACACTGTACTTTTTACCTTCTAAAAATTTATTTTTTTCAGACTTGTTTTTTTGAGCAAAACCAATACTGCTAATGCATATTGTAGCTCCAATAAGAATGTATTTTACTAATTGCATAGGTTATTTTTTTAATTTGGTAATTCTATTTCAACTATTGTGCCTAAGTGTAAAATAAAATTCAATTTTGTAAAACTATACTTTATCTTTGTGAATTAAAAATATTTAACATGATTATTTTAAACGTACTGCTTTATTACCTTTTTATTATCCCTATTTCTTTACTTCCTTTTCCTATTTTATATGGAATTTCCAATGGTTTGTATGTTATTTTATACCATTTAACAGGTTACCGTAAAAAAGTGGTAATGGAAAACATCCGAAACTCTTTCCCTCAAAAAACAACCAAAGAACACGAAGATATATGCAAAAAGTTTTACAAACACTTTTGTGATTTAATATTAGAAAGTTTAAAAACTTTTACCATTTCAAACAAAGAAGTTCAAAAAAGAGTTGTTTGCAAAAATCCGGAAGGAATCAATAAATATTTTGATCAAGGCAGAAGTGTAATTATTGCCGGAGGCCACTTTAACAACTGGGAAATATTTGCAGTAGCTGTGGATTCTCAAATTAAACACAAGGCAATAGGAATTTACAAACCGTTGAACAATAAATTTTTCGATAACCTATTAAGAAAAACACGTAGTAAATATGGTTTGTACATGATCTCAACCAAAATAGTAAAACAAGTTTTTGAAGAAGAAAAAAATAATTTAACAGCTACTATTTTTGCTATTGACCAATCGCCTTCGAGTCATAAAAATGCCTACTGGACTAAATTTTTAAATCAAGATAGTGCCGTACTTTTTGGCACCGAAAAATATGCTATCGATTATAACATACCGGTTGTTTACGGTCGTATTAACAAAGAAAAAAGAGGGCATTACAGCTATGAATTTTTTGATGTAACAGACCAGCCAAAATCATTACAATATGGTGAAATAACCGAAAAAGTTACGCGTATGCTTGAAGCAGATATTAATGAAAAGCCGGAGTTTTGGCTATGGACTCACCGCAGATGGAAACACAAAAAAAATTCATAATAAACCATTGTTACTAATATGAAAAAAATATCCGTATCTGCTATTTTAATTATTGCAGCACTAGCATCCTGTAAAGTTTCAAATAACGCAAACACAAGTACTGAAGCAAAAAGCACAACAAAGCTAAATTGTACAAATGTGATACTTACCTATGCCGATATTAAATCCATTATTGAAAGTAACTGCTCACGTTGTCACAATACAAACAACAAAGCAGGTTACAATTTTTTAACGATTGAATCAGTAAAAAAAGCAGCCCAAAACGGACAGCTACTCGGAACCATCAAGCATGAAGGTGGCTTTTCAAAAATGCCTGCTTTCTCCGAAAAACTAGACAATGTATCCATTGAAAAAATTGAATGTTGGATTAACGGAGGAATGAAAGATTAATTATTTTAATTGCTAACAAATGAACGCACCACTGGCAGAACGTATGCGTCCAACCAGCTTGGAAAACTATATTGGGCAAAAGCACATTGTAGGCGAAGGTGCTATTTTGCGCAATGCTATTGAGTCGAACATTTTACCTTCCATTATTTTGTGGGGACCTCCCGGTGTTGGAAAAACTACATTGGCGAATATTATTGCACACCAATTAAAGCGTCCGTTTTATGCTTTAAGTGCTATTAACTCAGGTGTAAAAGATATACGCGATGTTATTGATAAAGCAAAAAGCAATGGAATGTTTGTACAAAGTAATCCTGTTTTATTTATTGATGAAATCCACCGCTTTAGCAAATCCCAACAAGATTCATTATTAGGTGCAGTTGAAAAAGGCACCATCACGCTCATTGGTGCCACCACCGAAAACCCATCTTTTGAAGTCATATCAGCCCTTTTATCAAGATGCCAAGTATATATTTTAAAACACCTTGATAAAGAAGATTTGCTTTTAATGCTTCAGCAAGCTATTGAAACAGATAATTTTTTAAAAACAAAAAAAATTACACTTACCGAAACGGAAGCTCT
>JAEUTT010000012.1 GCA_016787165.1 Bacteroidia bacterium
ATATTGTTATATTGATTTTGTTGTTAATATTCATCATGGAAATATAACAATTATTGTTCCTAAGAATCATTATTGAGCTAAACTATTCATAAAAAACCAAATATTATTTGTAGCAATTTGATTATTAATAGATATATCAGAATATTGAGAGCTAGTTGCATTGATCATTTTTGACTGAACACCTCCGCGCAAAAGCACAACAAAAAGCACAGCTGAAATTGTAATATTTACTAGTCTTAATTTTTTATTTTCAATAGGGTACGAAAAACTAATGATGTATTTTCGATATATGCGAATACCTACATACGCAAACACAGCACTACCTATAAATAAAAGCAAATTAGACCATAATGAAACATAATTAAGAGGTCCATCCGGAAACAATAAATGATTTAATGTTTTGTAGGTTAATAGTTCATTCATCTCACCGTATAGTTTTATATTGATGGTGCTTAAAACAGAGATTAAAAAAACAACGATATAATGGTACCACAAATTAATTAAATGAATGGTTCTATTTTTATTGTACTGCTGAACTATCCATAAAACAAAAGGAATTAGCATAATTGATGAAGCAACGGAAACATCTAAACGTAGTGCAAATAAAAATGCAAGTACTGTTTCAGAGTGATTTCCATCAGGGATTTGAGCATGATGGTACGTGATAAACAAAACTCGAAAGAAAGCAAAATAGAACAACCAAAACACAAGTAGTTTCAGCAGATAAGGAATTTTCAATAAATGATTGTTCATTTTATTTATAATATAAGTTACCTGGTCCATTTTTTAACACTTCAGCATTTACAGGATTGCCATAACAAAACACATCACCTTTTCCATCTATTTTAGCAACCATTGTATTTGTTGTTTTTATTTCTGATGGACCAATGGTATAGGTATGAATATATGTGTAGGATGTTGTTAAATTTTTACAATACAAATAAGCTGTTCCGCCAATATCACAAGAATGTTCATTCGCATAGCCTGTTAAAATAACATCACCCGAACCAAATATACGAGAGTTTATTTTATTCACATTTAACAATAAATCAATATCTCCAGAGCTCATTGTTTGAATATCAATAGAATCACATGAAATAATATTTTTACTTTTAATAGGTGCTGTGCCATTATTAATAATGTACTGTATTACAGGCATCTTAAGATAAACATTCAATGGTTTATCGTAACTTCTAGTCCAATTGCATCTGTTTTTATTTCGAATAATTAATGTGCCATTTACCACATCTGTTTCAATTAAAGGCACAATGTTTTCTCCTGCTTCAACAATCACTTCCTGCACAGAATCATGTGAAATATACACATTTAAATTGTCTTCTGTTAACACACGATTAAATGGAGCTAACGCTCTACTTTCATTAATAATTGTTCCAGTACGTTTGATACAATCACACATATTTTCTTCGGCACAACCAGAAAATAGCTGAACAAAAAATAAAACAGAAAGGAATAAAACAAATAAACGAAACAACTTCATTGTAATTATTTTTTTAAAATTGATAACCCAGCCCCCACTCAAAATAATCGGCTTTTGCCCAGTGAGTACGTAAAGTCAAATTAGCAATAATATGTTTAGTAAGCATATATCTCATCCCAATTCTATGATATATTTTGCCATTATAACTTTGTTTTTTAAATACATAATAACCAAAATCAATAGGTAATGCAAAACGATGTACTCTAAATTCATAACCGAATTTAACACCTACTTGAGCAATATCTTCAAATTTATTTGTTTGAATAGAAGCATCTGCCCACACTTGTTTTGTTGCTTCATTATAAGTCAACTCTGCTCCTGCACCAATTCTACTTTTATATCCTAATGTTTTATAGATATTGGCTTGAAGTCCGTATGCAAAATACTTTGATCCAGTTGGTGGCTCTAGCTCTTTTATTCCTACCACACCTATGATGGATGTATTCCATGTTTTTTTACAAGGAGCAATACTATCTTTTTTGCACTCTAAATACTTATCTCCAATAAAATAAGTAAATCCTAGGTTGGCGGTAGCAATATTCAAGCCCAAATTAGGCGTTTTCATAGCTCCATTGGATGCATGAGACAAGCCTACACCAAACTCCATTCGGAGCGCCTTTGAAAGTCTAATAGCATAATTTAACCGCAAATTAACAAAGCCATTTATATGAGAGCCAATCGCATTGTTTTTATGATTAGTTTTTATATTAAAAGGGTTTGTTAAATAAGCTAAACCAATACCAATTCGAAGGTTTAAAGCAGATTTTTTTTGAAACTTGTTTAGCTTAAAATTAACAAAAGGATATAAACTTTCCAAAGTACCTAATTGCTGAGGGTTTGCTAAGTCAAAATGCATAAAACTTAATCCCATTTCTGGGAATTTATACATTTGGTGCCATGCCTTTTCACCATTGGTACGAAAAGTATATTGTAACTCTCCTGCTTTTACATGTCCTCTTATAAGATGTGTCATATTGCTTCTATGACTCATAATATAGCCATAATGAACATTGGCTGTAATTAAAAAATCTTTAGATGGGTTATTATCCGCCTTGCCTTCAACTAAAAATTGAAAGGCAAAAAACAGGATTAAATAACAATATTTAAAATGGTTCTTCATTAATTTTGAGCATACAAAAATATTAAAAATATTGACTTTAACCCACATACTTATATCTTTGGCAAACAATTACACTCACACTAAAAAATGGAACATAAACTAAAAGCTTTTGAACGACTATTAACTATCATGGATGAACTAAGAGAAAAATGCCCTTGGGACAAAAAACAAACCATAGAAAGCTTAAGGCATCTTACAATTGAAGAAACGTATGAGCTTTCGGATGCAATTATTGATAGCGACATAAAAAACATAAAAAAAGAGCTGGGCGATGTTTTATTACACATCGTTTTTTATTCGAAAATAGCTTCTGAAAAAAAGGAATTTGATATTGCAGATGTTATCAATTCATTGTGTGAAAAATTAATCCATCGTCATCCACATATTTATGGCGATGTGAAAGTAGAAAACGAAGAACAAGTAAAAGAAAATTGGGAAAAATTAAAATTAAAAGAAGGAAACACATCTGTTCTTTCGGGTGTTCCTAAATCACTTCCATCGCTTATAAAAGCATCACGCATACAAGAAAAAGCTAGAGCTGTTGGTTTCGACTGGGAAAAACCAGAGCAGGTATGGGAAAAAGTTCAAGAAGAAATTGCAGAACTAAAAAAAGAAGTTGACACCAAAGCTAGTAAAGAACGAATTGAAGATGAATTTGGCGATGTTCTATTTTCACTCATCAATTATGCTCGATTTATGGATATCAATCCTGAAGATGCTCTTGAACGAACAAATAAAAAATTCATCAAACGGTTTCAATACTTAGAGTCGGAAACAGCAAAAGCAGGAAAAGTATTAAGTGAAATGACGCTTGCCGAAATGGATGAATATTGGAATAAAGCAAAAAATATCTAATGAATTTTTTATCTCACTTGTATTTATCTGGTAATTCCGAAGGGTTGCTAATTGGTAATTTTATTGCCGATTCGGTAAAAGGAAGTGAGTTTAATGAATTTTCGGATGAGATAAAAAAAGGAATTATTTTACATCGAAAAATTGACACTTATACAGATGCTCATCCAATTGTAGAACTAAGTAAAGAACGGCTACGTAAAAACTATAAAAAATATGCAAGTGTTATAGTTGATATTTATTATGACCATTATTTGGCAATAAACTGGCAAGAACATTCAACTGAGAGTTTACGCGACTACACAAAAAGGGTTTATGGAATAATCAATCAAAACATTCATATCTTGCCTCAAAAATCGGCACTCTTTAACCAATACATGATTAAATATGATATTTTGAATGCGTATATAAAAACCGAAGGAATTGAGCAAGTTTTAAAAGGTATGTCGCAAAGAGCAAGCTTTAAATCAAATATGGAATATGCGATAAACGATTTATTAGAACACTATGAGTTGTTTCAAGAAGAGTTCAGACTTTTCTTTCCTGAGCTGAAGCAATATGTTAATACACAAATTGAGATTATATAACATTTGCATCATCATCAGCTAATATAAGCTGATGACATTTGTTGCATGGAATTACCTTATACATTTATCTTATTTGTACTTGCTTCTATTATCGGATTTATTTTTTGGATTTCACCCTATGAAATTTATTTTGATGATAAATCCGAAGATGTGGAATAAGATTTAATAACTGAAGCAATGTACTTTTGCAGTTGTACTGAAATATAACTCGCAAAAGGTGCTACAATTACATCAATGGAATAATGCACATGCTGGAGTAAAATCCCGGCTCCAACCAATACGCCTCCAATTAAAAAGAAAAATTTCAAAAATTTGTTTTGAAATAAAAAGACAAATAAAAAAATGGTTGCCGTATGTCCAGAAAAAAACAAATCTTTTAAATTAGGTCGGCCAGCATAAAAGGAGAACTCTAATAATATATCGTTCAAAGGAATGATTGTAACAGGTGGTTCCAATGGAAAAAGGTACATACATAGCATGCGTAACAACATCATAATACAAAACGATTGTAATAATTGCAGAAAAAGAGCAGTTTTTTTGAACGATAAAACCAATCCTATTAAACCAAAAAAGTAGGTTGAAATAAAGATAAATAAGGACACATCAACTGGTGAAAATAAACGTAAAACAGGGTCACTAAAACTGTTTGCTTTTCTGTTTTCATTATACTCTAAAAAAAAGTAAAATGAAACAAGAACGATTAACAAAAAAAACAATGAAGCAAAAAGAGATTTTTTTTTATTTATAAATGACATTTTATCATTTTTTTGTTCGAGCTTTATTTACTCAACATATACAGGCGTATTGCAGGTTTCTTTTTTACCAAATTCGTATTTCAAACCCACACGAAGCTCAATAGCTTTATTATTCACATGAAGTGGAGCCGAAATATAAGCGGGCATAATATCTGGATTATAAAAAGCTTCCACAAAAAATTTAAAATTGCTATAACTTACAAATTCCAATCCACCACCAGCTGCAATACTTAAATGTAAAGGAAGAAATTTACCTGTAATAGCCGGAGATGTTGTGACTTGAGTTAAATTGTAATCTAATCGTGGACCAATCATAACATAAGGAATGATTGAATACATTTCATAACGTATTTTTAAATAGTTGTTCCATGATAAATACTGTAAACTATTAGCGTAATTAGCTTCGGGCTGCTTATCTACTGATCCTTTTTGATTATATTGAATTTCCGTAACCCACCGAGTGTAATCATGACTGAAAAACTCACCAAAAACACTCGCATTAAATCCAAAAACATATTTTTTATTTGGATTTGAAAAAGGAGGTTCGTGAAATTTAAATTTTTGATTAGCGGCAGTTCCGCCAACCGTAATTCCAATACTGTTTAGCGTTTGTGCATTGCTAAACAGTATTGAAATGACAAAAAGTATAAATAGAATTATTTTTTTCACTCTAGGTAAAAGGATTAATTGAAAATATATTTTAGGCACTCATCGCCTCCATTGCAGGATTTACTTTTTTAACCAATCCTTGCAATACTTTTCCGGGTCCTACTTCAGTAAATGAAGTTGCCCCATCAGCTATCATTTGTTGCACAGTTTGTGTCCACTTTACTGGCCCTGTTAATTGAGCTATTAAATTCTTTTTAATTTCATCAGGGTTAGAAACTCCTTTTGCAATAACATTTTGGTAAACCGGACAAATTGGTTCATTAAAAGTGGTTGCATTAATTGCGGCAGCTAGTTCAACACGAGCCGGCTCCATAAGTGGCGAGTGAAAAGCTCCACCAACAGGCAATATTAAAGCTCTTTTAGCACCTGCAGCCTTTAGTTTTTCGCATGCAATATTTACTCCGTTGATTGTTCCGGAAATAACCAATTGTCCCGGACAGTTATAATTTGCAGCTACAACCACTTCACCAGATTTGCTTACTTCTGCACAAATATCTTCTATGATTTTATCATCTAAATTTAATACAGCAGCCATAGTGCTTGGATTTACATCACATGCTTTTTGCATAGCTAATGCACGTGTATAAACTAGTTTTAATCCATCCTCAAATGAAAGAGTTTTATTGGCTACTAATGCCGAAAATTCTCCTAAACTGTGCCCTGCAACCATTTCTGGTTTCATTGAATCACCAAGTGTTTTGGCCAAAATAACAGAATGTAAAAAAATGGCAGGTTGTGTTATTTTTGTTTGTTTTAACTCTTCATCAGTACCAGCAAACATAGTATTGGTGATGTTAAATCCTAAAATATTGTTTGCTTTTTCAAACCACTCTTTTGCAATTGGAGAGTTTTCGTATAAATCTTTGCCCATTCCTGAGAATTGAGCTCCTTGTCCTGGAAATACGTATGCTTTCATTTTTATGAGTTTGTTTTTGTTTAATCAAAAATAGCCTAAAAAAAAAGGGGAAATCAATTGACTCCCCTTTTTTATTCACAATTGATTGTGAGATTATTTTCTGTCGCCAAATAAGCGCAATAGCATTAAAAACAAGTTAATAAAGTCTAAGTAAAGGTTTAAAGCACCCATAATTACCAATTTGCTGGTAGTAGCCGTGCCAAATTCAACACCTGCACCAATGCGCTTTAATTTTTGAACATCGTATGCTGTTAAACCGGTGAATACTAATACACCAATAAAGCTAATGATGTAATCCATTCCTTCGCTACCAATAAACATATTAATCAAGGATGCTATGATGATTCCGAATAAGCCCATCATCATAATGGACCCGAATTTAGTTAAATCGGTTTTAGTGGTGTATCCTACAACGGCCATCAAGCCAAACATTCCAGCAGCTGCAGCAAATGTTCCGTAAATAGAACTTGATGTATAAGCTAAGAAGATAAAACTTAAACTAGCTCCCATTACTGCCGAATAAAGCAAAAACAAGAACAATATCACAGGGTATGAAAATTTATTAAAACCTAATGACATTGCAAACACAAATACAATAGGAGCAAACATTACAACATAACCTAATATTGACAACCCACCTTTTTCAGGATTTACAAGTAATGACAACAAGTCTGAATTATGAGAAAAAGAATAAGCAACAATTGATGTAATTGTTAATGCTGCAAACATCCAGGAAAACACACTTGCCAAAAATGTTTTTGACATGGTTGCTGTCTCTTCCTGCGACTGAACGTAATTAAAATTATTTGTTTCCATAGTATTTATTTTTTTGTTAAAATAACGGTACAAAGGTAATACCAATTGTGCGTTTCTGCAATTCTGTCAGTGTTATATTTTGTTAATGTAATTTCGAACCAATTAGGCTAATAAACTCCTTGCGGGTGGTGTCTTTTAAAAATTCACCTGTAAAAGCAGAAGTTGTGGTTACCGAATTTTGTTTTTGAATACCCCGCATTTGCATACACAAATGGCTACATTCAATTACTACTGCTACACCAATCGGATTTAAAGTATCTTGAATACAATCACGAATTTCGTTTGTTAATCGTTCCTGAACTTGTAATCTACGAGCAAAAGCATCTACCACACGAGGTATTTTGCTTAAACCTACAATATGCCCATCAGGAATATATGCAACATGTGCTTTACCAAAAAATGGCAATAAATGATGTTCACACATGCTATACACTTCAATGTCTTTTACAATCACCATTTGCTTGTAATCCTCTTTAAACATGGCAGATTTTAATATTTCCTTAGGATTAATATCATAACCATGTGTTAAAAATTGCATTGCTTTTGCAACACGTTCAGGTGTTTTGAGCAATCCTTCGCGCGAAGGATTTTCGCCTATGTCACCTAAAATAGTTTTGTATTTTGAAGCAATATTGTCAATCAATTTTAAATTGTACCTATCAATTTTTTGGTACCCTTCTAGTTCATCAAATTCATCGTGACCCATATTTATAATTCTATTAAAGTGAAAGGAACACTATTCGCCAAAGTATTCCACGTAATTGTTTTCTGTTTCATACAATTTAATACAATGCAGCTGACAGTTCATTGCATCAATATGTGGTTTGAGTTGATTCCAAATAGCAATTGCCACATTTTCGGTGGATGGCATTAGGCCTTTTAAAAAATCAACATCCATATTTAAATTTTTATGGTCTAACTTATCGGTTACATATTTTCGTATAAGCGCGCTAACATCCTTTAAATTAGCAGAATATCCGGTATCTTGATTAATTGTTCCTTTAATGGTAACATATAAATTGTAATTATGTCCATGCCAGTTTGGATTAGCACATTTACCAAAAACT
>JAEUTT010000027.1 GCA_016787165.1 Bacteroidia bacterium
ATTTCTACTCAAGTAGGAAGTTAAACGGAAAGTATAATGTACTAATTGAAAAAATTTTTTTTTACTTTTTTCATCTTTACTGCCATAAACAGCTTTACACAAATCATCAGATTCTTTTTGTCCCCAATCATCTTTTCTGATTTGAGTTACAAGTTTATGAGGCAATTCTGCGTTACTTTCTTTCAAATGAGTTTTAAATTCATTGAAATGAAAATCATCTAATAATAATATAACTTTTTGTATGCTTAACATTGTAAAATATGATATCAGTAGTTTTTATTTTGCCTAAAGTAAATAAATAAATTTTAAAATTCCTAACATTAACCAAATTTGATTTTTAAGCTTCGCAAATACACCAAATTTTAAGCTGAAATTTCACCACAAACCAAATTAAATTTTTCATTTTTTAATAATATAATCGAGCATAAAAAAATCGTTTCCTGCTTTACTTTTATTTACGGATAGTTTAAAACTATTAAAACAAATCAGTGTTCCATTTTTATATTTACATCAGCGCACAACATTTTAAATAAAATAATTCACAAAAAACACAGAGTATCTGATATTAAGATGAAATACGAGAAACAAAAAAGCTTTTATC
The DNA here is from genome assembly GCA_016787165.1 of Bacteroidia bacterium. Lineage (GTDB taxonomy): Bacteria > Bacteroidota > Bacteroidia > 2-12-FULL-35-15 > 2-12-FULL-35-15 > 2-12-FULL-35-15. Next base: position 602 of record JAEUTT010000027.1, read on the forward strand.
AAACCTGAAAATCATCTGTTGTAGTTTTTATAATCAAAAAAAACATCTGATTAACGATTGAAACACTAGCATTGTAAATACTCCTGTTTGCAATTTACATTTGTCAAAAAAAAACAAATGAAAACACAAAACCTATACATTATAGCATTGATGTTTACTATTACCAATGTAATAGCGCAAACATACCAAATAGGGCACCGACAAATTACATATCAAGACCCTTCTAGGGGAAATAGAAACATTCAAACCGAATTATATTATCCGGCAGCTACAACAGGGAATAATGTTGCCGTAGAAACAGGTAGCTTTCCTATTATTGTATTTGGACATGGTTTTGCAATGGCATGGGATGCTTATCAAAATATATGGGAAGACCTTGTTCCTCAAGGATACATCATGGCATTTCCACGAACAGAGGGCAGTCTAATTCCTGCACCAGACCATGATGCATTTGGAAAAGATTTAGCATTTTTGATTGCAAAGTTGCAAAGTGAAAACGCGAATGTGGCATCACCATTTTTTAATCATATTAATAACAAATCGGCTGTAATGGGACATTCAATGGGCGGTGGAAGTTCTTTTTTAGCTGCGAAAAACAACACCACAATTACTACAATGGTAACATTGGCTGCAGCAAATACAAATCCATCTTCTATATCTGCAGCACAATTCATTACAATACCTAGCTTAGTAATTGCAGGAGCTAACGACTGCGTTGCTCCTCCTTCAGACCATCAAATAAAAATGTACGACTCACTTGCATCATCATGCAAAACATATTTAAGTATTACAGGAGGCGCCCATTGTGAATTTGCAAATTACAATTTCAATTGCTCATTTGGTCAAACAACTTGTACTCCACAACCAGCCATTTCCGGAGCACAACAAAAAGATGTAGTTTCTGATTTTACTAAACTTTGGTTTCAATATTATTTAAAAGACAATTGTAATGCTTGGAATATTTTTAATGACTCCGTGTCAGCATCCAGCAGGATTACTCACATGCAAGGCTGCACAATCAACAATCCCATTATTAGTCAGAATGGGAGCATACTACAATCAACTCCTGGAACTTCCTATCAATGGTTCCTAAATGGAAATCCTATTGCTGGAGCTACATTCCAAAATTACACCCCAACTCAATCGGGAAATTACAATGTAGAAGTTACGTATTATAATAACTGTGCTTATCCATCAAATACTATTGTTATCACAATAACAAGTATAGATAATAATCCTACTATTAATTATATGAATGTATACCCAAATCCGGCAAATAACATTATTAGTATCAATTATGTTCCCACTCAAAACGAAATAAACATTTTGAGCATAACAAACATTTTAGGCCAAACACTTATACAAAAACCAATAAACTGCATAAGTAACTCGATGATAACTGAAAACATTGATTTGAGTGACCTTTCACCCGGAATTTATTACTTAGTAATAAATGGTAAAGGACTAAAATTTAGCGAAAAAATTGTAAAACAATAAAGTTTTTTTGTTGGGGATGATTAGCCCGTTTGTTCATTGAACAGCGGGCTTTTCTATTTTTCTATTCTCCAATCAATTGGTAAAATACCTTGATGTTCTAATAACTTATTTGTTTTTGAAAAATGTTTACA
>JAEUTT010000036.1 GCA_016787165.1 Bacteroidia bacterium
TTCACCAAGCAAACTTTTTCAATCATCACGAGGTGTGATTGGAGGAAGTTATGGTTATGGCATTTCAACCTCAATTGACAGAACAAAATTTTTATATAAATACACTCTTCATAACAAAGAAAGGAAAGATGAATTAAATAAAATCGAATATGGTTTTCATGTATTTGATGAAAATTTAAATCAAATATGGGGAGGTGAATATGAAATGCCCTATACAGAAATTAAAATGAGAACTATCGACTACCAATTATCCAACGATGGAAAACTTTACTTTTTAATCAAAGTAATAGATGTAGCTGGCAAAGATGAAATTAGTCATTTTGAAATGCTTGTTTATGAAAAAGGGAATAAAAAGCCACAAATTATTGAACTAAAATTAGAAGAATACGTTCACAAATCAACTTCACTTTACGAAGACAAAAAAAGCAACATTGTTATTTCAGGTTTTTATTCAAAAAAAGGAAATCCATCCATTGATGGTGCTTATCTTTTAAAGTTAGAAGTTAGCAATGGACAATTTTCAAAAGTAGGAGGAGGTTATTATGAAATTCCTTCGGACATCATTAAATCATATATGTCTGACCGTCAAAAAGAAAAATTGAATAAAAAAGAAGAAAAAAATGCAGGAAACGAGAAAAAGGATTTAGGTATTAACAATTTAGGAATTGAAGATATCTACTTTTTAGATGATGGGAGCACTATTATTGTTTCAGAAATTTATTATGTAATTACTCGAACACATTATAATGGAAAAACTACTACTACAACTTACGATACCTATGCAGAAGATTTATTTGTGTTTAAAATAAATCCACAAGGCAATTTATCTTGGATAAAAAAAATTCCTAAACGTCAACATAGTGCAGATGCTTCGGGTGAAGGATTATCAATTGCTTCAAGAGTAAAAGATGGTCATTTACACATTTTTTATATCGATCACATTGACAATTTTAATCTCCCCGAAAACGAAGGGCCTAAAATGCATCAAAACAAAAGAGGTGGGTATATTGCCGCTATTGAATTTACCGAAAGTGGGATGGCAAGAAAAATTAATCTTGGACCTGCCGACCAGTTTGAAACAAATTTTTATATTCGAAAATTTAGAGCTGGAAAAAAAGATAATTTAATTGCAGTAGAACGAAAAAGAAAGAAAAATATGCTGTTTTCAATTGATATGAAATAAAAAGAATGGCTTCACAAATTTTGCGAAGCCATTCTTTTTTTTACCAAACAACAGTTTAATTTAAAACCATTTCTATGTGCTCCATATTTTTTGATTTTCGAACACTTAATGCTTTTGAATAGTTTAAAATATTTTTGACAATACTGCTTTCCGGTTCAAACGGAAAGTTTTTATCATTATCAAATTCATCATTCATTTTGTTGTTAATTGGTTCAATAATTTTTTTAGTAGACGTTTTACTCATGCAGTTTTTATTTTTGGTTTATGAAAGCATAACGCAATTTTTAAAAGCTTATTGTATCTAAATGAAAAAAACCCGATTTTGAGTTCAAAATCGGGTTTTAACTTATAAAACGTGGATTATAAATTAATGACTATATCCTTCTCCTCTATCATTTTTCTTAAATTAATAAGCGCATACCTCATCCTACCTAAAGCCGTATTAATACTTACATTCGTTTTTTCGGATATTTCCTTAAAACTCATATCATAATAATGACGCATCATTAACACCTCTCGTTGGTCTGCGGGCAATTGTTCTATCAATTTACGAATATCCTTTCGCACCTGACTTTGAAGCAATGTTTGCTCAATATTTCGCTCATCTGAAGAAATGACACTAAAAATATCAAAGTCTTCACCTTCACTATTGGTTCCACCACTAATGGTTGGCATGCGTTTTTCATGCCTGAAGGTATCTATCATTAGATTATGTGCTATGCGCATTACCCAAGGCAGAAACTTA
>JAEUTT010000059.1 GCA_016787165.1 Bacteroidia bacterium
CCCAATTGCTTGCCCTCCTAGTTTTACAATTCTTTCTGCAGTTTTATCTATCGACTCTTCTAGTTGTGTATAATGGTCTTCGAACAGTTTGTGGAGTTCCATAAAACTTTCACCTGAAACATTCCAATGTGCTTTTTTTGATTTGATATATACAGCCATTGCATTTGATAAATTTAATGTTAGTAAAACATTAATTTGATTTAAGTACTTGTCGGTTATTCCAATTTGTGGTTTCATAGTTTTTATTTTAGAATTTTATTTGATATTGGCATTTCTTCACCTAGTAAATAACCATAAGGTTTAAGTGAATCTATTTGATCGAATATTATTTTTCCGATTGCTAGTAAAGGAATAGAAAGAAACATTCCGGACACGCCCCATAATGCACCACCTACAATTACTACAACTACAGATGCTAATGCATTTATTTTTACTTTTGAAGCAACAATTTTTGGAACGATATAATTATTGTCAATAAATTGTATTAAAATATAAGTTGCTAAAACGATTAAGCTTTCGGAATACGTTGGTTTTGTTATAAGGGCTATTATCATTGGTAAGGCAACTCCAATTATTCCGCCTATGTAAGGAATTAAATTTAAAATTGCTCCAAAAACTCCGAGCAATATAGCATAATCTATTCCAATGATAAATAATGCTATTGTATTTAAAAATGCAACTATAATTGCTTCTATTGACAATCCAACAAGGTAGCTTCTGACTATTCGTTTTGTTCCAGCAAGTACTTCGTTTACTCTTTTTTGATCATTAACTTCAAATAGTTTATGTATAAATTCTATCAATAAAGGTTGATAATATAATATCATAAATACATAAACTGGAATTAAAATTAAAACTAATAATAAACTTCCTGTGTTAATGATTGTTTGTCCTATTGCAGCATTTGCATTGATAATAAGTTCTTCGTTTTTTATACTTATCCAAAGTTTTATTTTTTGATTACTAACATTAAAATTTTCTGTAACCCAATTAGATGAATTGTCTAATAAAAGATTTAGCTTTTTAATTAGAATAGGAAAAGAGTCAGCAAATTGAGCAAATTGAATCCAAAGGAAGAAAACAAGCAAAAAGCTGACAGCTATTACACATGTAAGTATAATTGAAATGGCAATTATTTTATTTATTTTTTTGTTTGTAAGGTACCTAACAATTGGACTTAAAACAATTGCAATAATTATTGAGTAAATGATTGGAGCAATAATATCTTTAGCAATGTATAATATCTCAAAAAATAAATATGCTCCAACAAGTATCAATGCAATTTTTAAATAAAATGGAGGCTTTGATATGTTCACTTAAACTGTTTTTTCATTTTTATTAAAAATAGATTTTATTAAATTCATTGTTATTGATTTAATTGTATCTGCATTTTTTGAGACAAGACTCGTAACTCCAATTTGCAAAATTGTTCCTAACGCTTGTTTAATCGGATTGTCTGTAGACCCTATAGTTGCTTTTTTTGTAAGATATCCAGCTACTACAGCTAGTGTAGTTTTGGTTAATTCTCCTTTGAGTTCTGTTGTTTCTACTAAACCCTTTAATGTACTTGTTATTATATTAACAGGGCTTAGACCTTCTGAAGTAATTTTAAATTGTTCTTTTAAAAGTAATTCTTCCTTCTTTTTTTTTATTTCAAGAAAAGAAATTTCTTCTTTTAAAATTTTAGCAGAATTTATCATTTGAATTTATAATTATTAGTTAATCATTTGTGATATAATTCTATTGCTTACTTTGTTTTTTATCGGTCGATGTAAAAAGAAAAACAAAACAATCCCAATGATGCTATAAAATCCTGCCACACAAAAAAATCCATAATACACTTTACCTAACATTTCGCCCAGCCAAATTGATATACCAATATTTAATGTTGTTGCAAACATTGCTAAGGCTATCATAAAGTAAACTCTAGATACAATTGTAGAAACCATTTCAGCTATTTTGTCTATTGCTTTTAGTTTAAATAATTCGTAACTGGTTTTTCCATATTCTTCGGCTCTTTCAAATAAAGGAGCTATGAAATTCATTTTTATTTCCATGATATTATTTTATTAAAAAGGATTGCTTTGTTTTTTTAGTTAGCTAACCTGTGATTTTAAATCTTTTTTTATTTCTTCGGCTTTTGATTTTCCATTTTCATAGATGTTCGCAACTTCTTGTTTCCCGTTTTCGAATTTTTCAGAAACATTGTTTAAAAGGTCATCAAATTTTTCTTTTAAATCGTCTATGGTATCATTACTTTTTTTTGCGATTTTTTTTCTTGTTTCTGATCCTTTGTCTGGTGCAAATAATACACCTAATAATGCTCCAGCGGCAACGCCTGCTAATACACCAATTAATACTTTTCCTGTTGTGCTCATGATTTTTTTATTTATTTTAATGATTATAATGATTTGTTTCCGCCTTTTATAAGTCTAAACAATACTGCAATGATTGCAATTACTAGTAATATATGTATGATGCCTCCTGTGTGGTATCCTAAAAATCCAATTGCCCATATTATAACTAGTATTACCGCAATTGTATATAGCAAATTTCCCATTGTTTTTTTTATTTAGGTTTATTTATTTCTTTTTTTGTTTTATCCGACTCGGTATCGATTCCTGTTCTATCAGGATCAACCTCTCTTTTGGGTTTGTCAAATTTGTTATTGTTACTTTTACTTGTTTCGGTGCTGTCAGCATTATTGTCTGTCCCTGTTTTATCAGCACCGTCATCCGGACTTGTTTTGTCGTGGGTATTTTTTTTACTCATTACGTTTTAAGTATTATTGCTTTATTTGAAAAATGCATATCCTACTGTTCCTTGAAACCATACGTTTTTATAACGAGGAGTGTCAGATGTACCATCGCCATTGTTATTTTGAATATCCCATCCTACACGAGCTCCTAATACAATATGTTTAAGATTGATATCTATTCCGCCTACAACACCAAAAATGTTTTTACGGATGTTATCATTTTTAAATTCTTGTTCTTGAGAATAACTGTTTATTGAGTTTGTAAAAACATCCCGTTGGTTTACTAGGTATGAATATTGAGGCCCAGCAACAACAGTGAAAAATTCACTTGGTTTCAATGCAAATTGAAGTGGGACATCAACATATGTTGTTGTTCGAACAAAGTCATATCTACTTCCCAATATTGTTCCATTGCCTCTAAATCCTTTTTGAGAAATTAATATTTCGGGTTGAACTCCAAAATATTTTCCTATAGGAATGCGAATAACTGCTCCTCCAACAAATCCAAATTTTGCATCTGCATTAAATTCTTCTCCTCTTGTG
>JAEUTT010000117.1 GCA_016787165.1 Bacteroidia bacterium
ATTTCTAAAACAGCATTCAAAAATGTACAGTTTGTAAATTGTAAGCTATTGGGTTTGCAGTTTCATATTTGCAATGATTTTTTATTTGAAATTAATATTGATTCATGCATTCTCAACTTATCCTCTTTTTATAAATTAAAATTAAAAAATACGGTTTTTAAAAATAGCACTTTGCATGAAGTAGATTTTACTCAAGCCGATTTAACAGCTAGTGTTTTTAATCACTGCGATTTATTAGACGCTACTTTTGATGCTTCCATTATTGAAAAAGCCGATTTTAGAACAGCATATAATTATACTATTGACTTAGAAATAAACAGGGCAAAAAAAGCAAAGTTTTCACAATCGGGTATTGCCGGCTTATTAACTAAATACGGTATTGAACTGTACTAAAAGGTTGCTGAAATAATTGCAGAAGCTCTTGTTGCCCCACAATAATAAGCCATAAGACCTTTTTGGAGATTAAGCTTTACCTCCTCCAATTCAACAAAAAATAGTTATATTTACAATAGATTTTTTTGCACGTATTTATAACCATTTTACATGAAATCAAGTTTATTTAGTATTGCATTTTTTGCAATTGTATTCAGCTCCTTTGCACAATTTCCCGAAAGTAATTTTCAAAGTGCATCTAACCAATATTATTGGAAAAACCGTAAGCCTTATGATGGCTACTGGCAACAAGATGTGCATTATAAAATTAATGCCTCAATTGATGATAAAACAAATATTATTGATGGTACTGTAGAACTTACGTATTGGAACAACTCACCTGATGAGTTACCATTTGTGTATTTTCATTTATACAGCAATGCACAAACAGAAGATAGTTATTTAGCAGATTTGTATCGTAATAATAAATTGTATCCTAAGTTTGGTAAATACCAAAAGCAAGGTTTAGGAACCAATGTGTCAAAAATAACACTAAATGGTGTTGAGCTAAAAATGGAACAAGACAATACAATATTAAAAGTGTATTTGCCTCAAGCATTAAAATCCAATGAAAAAATAACATTCAATATCGCATTTAAAACTTATTTTGATAATGGCTCCATTCGTAATCGAATGAAAATGTTTAATGCATTTGGTTATAAACATTATGATGTGGTTCATTGGTATCCTCGCATTTCTGTATATGACAGAAAACAAGGTTGGGATACCGACCAGCACATGGACCATGAGTTTTATGGAAACTACGGAACTTTTGATGTGGCATTCACTATTCCTAATCATTATGTAGTAGATGCAACAGGCACTTTGTTAAATGAATCGGAAGTAATGCCTGCCGACTTACGTCAAAAATTAGATATTAAAAATTTTAAAACAAAACCATGGAATGAAAAACCATCAGTAATTATTGAGCCTAACGGAACTACTAAAACTTGGTTATTTCATGCCGAAAATGTTCATGATTTTGCTTTAACAGCCGATCCTACTTATCGTATTGGTGAAGTAGAGTGGAATGGGATAAAATGCGTAGCGCTGGTTCAGGAACCTCATGCTGCTCATTGGCAAAATGCAGCAGAGTACACATCCAAAATTATTAAAACAAATTCCGAAAGCATAGGAATGTATGCTTACAATAAAATGGTGGTAGCCGATGCGCAAGATGGAATGGAATACCCGATGGTAACATTGTGCGGTGGTTATGACCCTGATTACAGAGATTTGTTTGTACATGAAATTTCACACAATTGGTTTTTTGGAATGGTTGGTTCCAATGAAACATACCGTGCAGCCTTGGATGAAGGCTTTACTCAATTTATTACCAATTGGACGTATGAACGTATTGATGGAAAACAACGTGTACGTTATAAAAGCAAATCAAAATATGTAGAGCGTTTTACAGAACCTGATTTTGTTCGTAATAGCGAAATATACAATGGTTATATGAGTGATGCAGCAAGAGGGGTGGAAGCAAATTTTAATCATCATTCGGATATGTTTAACGGTGCTATTCGTCATGGTGGAGGCTACCGACATGTGTATATGAAAATGGCAACTATGTTGTATAATTTAGAATA
>JAEUTT010000305.1 GCA_016787165.1 Bacteroidia bacterium
ATTTTTGCTTTCGAATGTTTTTTTATAATATCTACGTAGGGTGCAACCCACAATGTTTCTAGGTGTATAATGTCAAACGATTGTTTGTTTAAAATTTCAATAATTTTATTTTCACAATCTTTAGAATAAAAACGAATAATGTTATAAGATTTAGTTGAAAATAAATTAAAAAATGCATCAAGAGGTTTGATTGATGTATCAATAAATACGGATTCGTAATTTGTTATTTTTCTATATTCACTATCAATGTCGGCATCTTTAATAAAATGTTTTGGAGTATTAATAGCTAACACTTTTACATTGTTTCCTGCATTAATAAGTCCTGATGTTAAAATATTCATAGCCACACTACCACCATCTTTTGGAGGAAAGGGTGTTTTGCTACATATTTGTAAAATATTCATAAAAAAATGTGTATGTTGCATTGCAAATATAACAAATGAAAACACGCAATTTATTTGTTATTGATGCTTAATTCTTATTTTTGTTAAAAAATAGTGCAAAATGGCTTTTATTGATAAATATTTAATTACAGGATATTCAGGTTTTGTTAGCAAACATTTTTTAGATTATTTGGAAAAGAATCTAATTAATGCTGAAGTATTGGGCTTAGATACCAATGAACCCACCTTTAGGCAAGAAGATTACAAAGTAATTAAATGTGCATTTAAAAAAGTTGATTTGTTAGATAAAAAACAAGTGGAAGATGTTATAAAGGAATTTAAGCCTAATTATATCTTGCATCTTGCATCTTATAGAAGTGTTGCTTATAGTTGGAAAAACCCGGTAGAAAGTTTTACTAATAATACAAACATATTTTTGAATTTGATTGAAGCAGTACGTGTGAATAATTGTATTTGTAGAGTTTTATCCATTGGCTCTTCCGAAGAGTATGGAAATGTTTCTCCAGAGAATATTCCTTTAAAGGAATCACAAGTAGTAAAGCCACTTAGTCCGTATGCTGTTGCAAGGGTTTCCCAAGAAATGCTATCGAAAGTGTATGCCGATAGTTACAATATGGATATTGTAATGACACGTTCATTTAATCACATTGGAATTGGACAAAAAGATATTTTTGTTATTCCATCGTTTGCAAAACAATTAATTCAATTAAAAAAATCAGGAACTGATAAAAAAGAACTAATAACAGGTGATACATCTATTGTTCGTGATTTTATTGATGTAAAAAGTGTGGTTGAAGCCTATTATTTATTATTTAAAAAAGGTAAAAAAGGAGAGATTTACAATATTTGCTCAGGAACAGGCACTTCTCTAAATGAAGTAATTAAAATGATGACTTCTATTTTGGATTTAGATATCAATCATACCATTGACCCACAATTGGTTCGTCCGAACGATAATAAAGTAATTATTGGCTCAAACGATAAAATTGCCAATGATACAGGCTGGAAAAATTCAATTTCTTTAGAACAAAGTTTAAAAGACATTATTGCTCATCTATCAGAAAATTAATGGTTGCTTAGCCTTCTTTTTTCTTTGTAAATAAATTTTTGATTGGCTGTATGTAGCTATCAATGTTAAATAGATTACTATCGGATGTTGCCTTGTATGTTAAGTAAATTCCAATTGGCAATAAAATAATTGTAGCAAGCCACATTCCTTGGTAAGGAGGCATTTCCCCTTCTTTAGCTAGCTTTTCACCTGTAATAGATAGGATGTGAAAAATTAAAAAGAAAACAATAGACACAATCATTGGCATTCCCAATCCACCCTTTCGGATGATGGCTCCAAGTGGGGCACCAATAAAAAACAAAACAACACAAGCAATGGAAAGTGTAAATTTGCGATGCCATTCAATGTTGTATTTGTTGATTGAAAAAATATCAGCATCATATTCAGATACAATTGATTCGGTATAGGCTTTGGCGCTTCTGGCAATGTTTGTAGCTATTTCAATAGCATTTAATTTTGTTTCTTTGGGAAGACTGTCAAATGAAAAAACTTTTTGACTGCTATCTTTTTTATTGATAATATTGCTTGACCTGCTGTAATAACTTTGTTGTAATTGTTTTCCAAATTCAGCTTTTCTTTTTTCCATCTTAATTTTTACCGAATCAACAAAATCGTTTAGTTGAGATAAATTCATCATTTGAGCATTATTTTTAAACAATGTTTCATCTGTTCGCGACATTTTAAATTGTGATAAATCAAATCGAATGGTTCGCTCTTCAAATTTATCTCTAATTAAAGGATGTTTCGTGTTTTCAGTTCCTTCATTGATAATATCTTTATAACTAACACCATTTTTTAAATTAAGTACCAAAAACATTCTGTCTTCGGTTTGGTTCATCGTTCCACTTTCGGCAGCTAATACAATTGTATTGCCTTGCATTGCTCGGTGGTCATAAATTAAAATATCCTTTAGTGTTTTTCCATCTTTTTCTTTTTTACCTACTCGTATGCTAAACCCTTCGATACTGTTATTAAAAGCGCCATCTTTAAAAAGCAATGCCGGCTTTGATTCTCTAACATCATATAAGAGTGAACCTGCTTTTAAATTAGTATATGGCAATATATTGTTTGAAAAATAAAATGCTGAAATAGAGATAATGGTAGTAAGTATAAAAAGAGGAAACATTATTTTTTGTAATGATAAGCCTGCACTTTTCATGGCAGTAAGTTCAAAATGCTCACCAAGATTACCAAAAGTCATTAATGATGAAAGCAATATAGCTAGTGGAAGAGCCATAGGAATAGTGGTAAGTGAAAAATAAAAAAATAATTCGGATAAAATTCCAACTCCAAGTCCTTTTCCAACAAAATCATCAATATATTTAAAGATGAACATCATAAAAAATACAAACATGGCAATGAAAAAAGTCATTATGAACGGGCCGATGTATGATTTTAAAATAAATTTATGAAGGGTTTTCATCTATCTGTTTGAATAAGCGTTACAAATATAACAATAACTATGCTATATTTTTAGCGAATAAAAACAGCTATTCTAATCAATTTTACTATTTTTGGCGTAACAAATTTATTTTTAAAAGCATGATTAATAATAAAAAAATAGTGGTGGTATTGCCAGCATATAATGCAGCATTAACACTTGAAAAAACATATAAAGAAATCCCATTTGATATTGTGGATGATGTTGTATTAGTAGATGATGTGAGTAAAGATAATACGGTGGAAGTAGCACAGCGAATAGGTATTAAGCACATTGTTCGACATGAAAAAAATAGAGGTTATGGTGGTAATCAAAAGTCATGTTATGATAAAGCACTTGAAATAGGAGGGGATATTGTAATTATGCTTCACCCTGATTATCAATATACACCAATGCTTATTCAATCTATGGCTCATATTATTGCTAATGATTTATACCCTGCAGTATTTGGCTCACGTATTTTAGGAAAAGGAGCATTAAAAGGTGGAATGCCTTTGTACAAATACTTTTTTAATAGATGTTTAACGCTTACCCAAAATATTTTAATTAATCAAAAATTATCGGAGTACCATACCGGTTACCGAGCATTTTCAAGAGAGATTCTTGAAACGGTAGATTATCATGCTAATGACGATGATTTTGTTTTTGATAATGAAATGATTTCTCAGGTGTTTATGGCAGGTTTTGAAATTGCCGAAATAACTTGTCCTACAAAATATTTTGAAGAAGCGTCATCAATCAATTTTTCAAGAAGTATGAAATATGGTTTAGGCGTTTTGCGTGTTTCTTTCACTCACTTTTTTTATAAATTGGGTTTAAATAAATCTAAAATTTACCGTAGAAAAAAATAGAAATCTCTTTGTTGTTTAAATCCCTCTGCAAATAATTTGTAAGAGGGATTTGTTTTTTTGACTAAAATCATTGTTAAATAACTAATAATAGTTTACTTTAGTTGAACTAATTTAGTTGAAAATGAAAATCAAATCGTGTTTTGCATTTTTGTTCCTTGTTGCAATATCATTAAATAGTGCTATTTCACAAGTAATGATTAATGAGTTCTCTTGTTCAAACGTATCTACTTTAAATGATAATTTTGGCGATTCACCCGACTGGATAGAGTTGTATAATGCAGGTTCATCGGCTGTAAATTTAACTGGCTATTTTTTAAGTGATAAAAAATCAAATCCTACAAAATGGGAAATACCGGCAGGTGTGAGTATTAATCCTGGAGCATTTTTAATTGTTTGGGCATCGGGGCGAAATACTGTTGCAGGAACAAATGTACATGCCGGTTTTAAATTAACTCAAACTCAGCCAGAAGCGCTTGTTTTTGCTAATCCTTTCGGAAACATCATTGATTCAATGACATTGGTGCCTACACAAGCAAACCATTCACGAGGAAGAATTACAAATGGCAGCAATACTTGGGGAGTGTTTACAACACCAACACCTAATGCAAATAATACAGGCGCTAAGTTAGAATATGCTACAAAGCCAAGTATGAGCGTAAATGCTGGTTTTTATCCAGGAGCACAAACGGTTACAATTAGTTCGCCTGATGCAGGTGTAAGTATTTATTATACAACAAACGGGAGTACACCCACAACTGCATCAACTTTATATACTGGACCCGTAACTATATCCACCAGCACTGTATTAAGAGCAAAAGCATTTAGTTCCGACCCTAATGTGCCTGCTAGTTTTGTAAAAAGTAATACTTATTTTATAAACGTAACACATACCATGGAAGTTGTTTCGGTATTTGGCGATCAAATCCAAACTTTACTTGGCGGAACACAAATAAGTCCTCAAACAGGAATGCAGTTTTTTGATGCGACA
>JAEUTT010000183.1 GCA_016787165.1 Bacteroidia bacterium
TGGGTCTTCTAAAATATTTACTTCTATTATTTTATCTGCATTTTTTAACAATGCTCTGCAATCAGCGCTAAGATGTTTCAAGTGTAATTTTTTACCAACTTTTAAATAACGTTCCGTCAATTTATTTAAGGCCTCAATCCCCGACATATCAGCTACTCTGCTTTCGGCAAAATCAATAATTACTTCCTCGGGATCATTTAAAATATCAAATTTTTCGTTGAACGCTGCTACTGAACCAAAAAATAAAGGACCAAATATTTCATAATGCTTAGCACCTTTTTCATCAATAAATTTTCTAGCTCTAATTCGTTTTGCATTTTCCCAAGCGAAAGCTAAAGCTGAAATAACAACACCAATTACTACAGCTAATACTAAATTACGCATAAACACAGTAACAATAGTTACTAATATTAAAACAACAATATCAGATTTAGGCATTTTATTAAAAGTTCTTAAACTCGCCCATTTGAATGTGCCGTATGCAACCATGATCATTACCCCGGTTAAGGCTGCCATAGGCAATTTGCCAATAAATCCTGAGCCAAACATTACAAAAACCAAAAGCATTACAGCGGCAATAATACCCGACAATCGAGCTCTAGCACCGCTTGTAATATTTATTAAACTTTGTCCTAACATACCTGCACCTCCCATTGCCGAAATAAATCCAGCAATCATATTTCCTGCTCCTTGTGCCTTTGCTTCTCTATTACTATTGCCCGATGTTTGTGTCATTTCATCTAAAATATTCAAGGAAAGTAAACTTTGAACAAGTCCAACACCCGCAAAAACAAAAGCATAAGGAGCAATAATTGTTAAGGTTTCAAAATTTAATGGAACATTTGGAATATGAAATTGCGGAAAACCGCCCGCAATGTTTCCAACGGTTTTTGTAGTGATGCCGAATGCTACTACAATTCCAAATACAGCTAATATTGCCACTAAGGATGATGGTACTACTTTGGTAAGCTTAGGTAATAAAACAATAATTAAAATAGTAGTAATTACTAAACCTAAATACGTATATAATTCAGTGCCTGTATACCAATTTCCGGTTGCATCTTTAAACTGATTTATTTGAGCCATAAAAATCAAAACACCTATACCATTCATAAAACCAAGTATAGCTGGCTGAGGTACTAATCGCATAAATTTACCAAGCTTCAAAAAGCCAACTCCCATTTGAATAAGGCCAGCTAATGCTACAGTAGCAAATACATAATCAATTCCATGTAAATTTACAATGGGTGCAATAACCACCGCTACGGCTGCTGTTGCTCCCGAAATCATAGCTGGTCGACCACCAAAAACAGATGATATTAACCCTAAAATAAATGCAGCATATAAACCATTTAATGGCGATAAACCAGCAATAAGTGCAAACGAAACGGCTTCAGGAACTAAAGCCATTGCAACCGTTAAACCCGAAAGAATTTCATTTTTATAATTAACTTTTTGTTGAAAATCAAATAAATTAAAATACTGTTTCATAAAAAATATTTATCAAATAAGGATGTCTTGCTTAAACTAATTTAGAATAAACAAAAAATACTTTGTTTTTATTTCAATTAAAATAAACACGTATGTTAATTATGCTACATGCTTAGTTATTAAGGTCGCAAAGGTAGTAATATAAGTAAAACAGGGGTTAATTTTAGGTTTTAGAAAACAAGGCAACTTAATCAAACAGCCTTTACCTATACCTTATCTTAAAAATCAAAATCAAACTTGCCAATAAAAGAGTAATAGCGTTGGCAATAATAATGGGTATATCATTTAACAAAATACCGTACACCAGCCAACAAGCAATACCTAGTGTAAAAACAATGTACATAAGCAAAGAAATACCTTTTGTATCTTTTGTTTTTAAAATTTGCACTACTTGAGGAATAAATGAAATGGTGGTGCAGGTAGCTGCAAACAAACCTATTAGTGTTGTAAAATTCATTTGATAAAGATAAAATAAAAAATCGCCCCTCGAAACAAGATCAAAAACAGAAACCACCTTTGGTGTATTCATCATTCAATTTTACTATTCACTTCCATCAACTAAAACTTTTTATTGTTTTTTGAAAAAACCAATAATTATGTAACATATTTCTGTAAACATGTAACTATTTCGGTTTATTTAAAATTATTTTCGCAAAAAAATATTTCCAAAATCAGCTATGAAATTATATATAAAATACATGGTTAGCCATTGCTGTAAATTAATGGTAAAAGAAGAGTTTAATAAACTAGGTATAAAAATATCTGCTATAGAACTAGGCGAATTAGATGTTCAACAAAAAATATCAATTAAGCAATTTGATAAAATAAAAGCAGCCCTCTTAAAGAATGGGCATGAATTATTAGAAGACAAAAAAGCAATTCAAATAGAAAAAGTAAAAAATGCCATTATTGATATGATTCATTATTCGGAGGAGCCCCCTGAAGAAAAATATTCAGAATACCTAAGTAAAAAACTAGAATGTGACTACAATACATTATCAAGTTTATTCTCCGAAGTAACCGGCTCAACTCTACAACAATTTATTATTATCAATAAAATTGAACGAGCAAAAGAACTTATTATCTATAACGAATTAACTTTGAAAGAAATATGTTTTAAGCTTCACTATAGCAGTGTACCACATTTTTCAAACCAATTCAAAAAAATCACAGGACTTTCGCCTGTTTATTTTAAGTCGTTAAAAAAAAGGAAACGCATTGCACTAGAATATTTAATTGATGAGCAAAAGAATTACAAAAATAACAATGGATGATTTAATTATTGAGGCTAAGGCATCTTGTGCAAAAAACTTTCTACTTTTTTTTTGAATATTACAAACAAAACCGCCTCCCGAATTTCGGGAGGCGGTTTTGTTTCCTGAGCCAAAGTCTTATACCGCAAAGATTCTTTTTAATCATTACTTGCTTTAACTAATATTCCTAGCTCTTGAGCCCTCATAAAAGAAGGAAATGGCTTAATTTCAATTTCGGCCATCAAATTTTTGCCAAACATATTGGGTTCAAATGGGTATAT
>JAEUTT010000325.1 GCA_016787165.1 Bacteroidia bacterium
TAAGCATTCAGAAGTAACCGGAAAAATTATGAAAGCATATTTTAATGTATATAATACTTTAGGGTATGGATTTTTAGAAAAGGTTTATGAAAATGCAATGATGATAGAGTTGAAAAAAAAGGGCTTGGATTGTGAAAGGCAGGTTCCTATTGATGTCTTTTATGATACTGAATATGTAGGAAATTATTATGCCGATATTATTGTTAACCAAAAAGTAATTATAGAATTAAAAGCTGCAGAATTTTTGATTGCTGAGCACGAAAGTCAGTTAGTTAATTATTTGCGTGCAACAAAAATAGAAGTAGGATTACTTTTAAATTTTGGTTCTGAACCACAGTACAAAAGAAAAGTATTGTCGAATGAATTTAAAAAACATATTATATCATAACTAATCTTAAAAATCAGCGTACTAAAATGATTTTCAGACCTCGTAGATTAAGAAAAACAGCTATATCAAGAGAAATGGTTGCGGAAACTCGCCTTTCAAAAGATATGTTCATTTATCCTTATTTTGTTGTAGAAGGAACCAACGTTATTCATCCAATTGATGCTATGCCTGGTGTAAGTCATTTTTCAGTTGATGAATTATTGAAAGATGTGGAAAAAGGATTAAAAGTAGGAATTAATAAAATTTTACTTTTTGGGGTTGGTGAACAAAAAACAGAAGATGCAAGTTCATCGTTCAGTAACAACTCAATTATTGTAAAAGCAGTTAAAGCTTTAAAAGATAAATTCGGTGAATCACTTTATGTAATTACTGATGTGTGCGTGTGTGCATATACCACACACGGGCATTGTGGTATCATTCACGATGATTATGTTCACAATGATTCATCGGTTGAAGTATTAGCAAAAATGGCGTTGGCGCATGCAAAAGCGGGAGCAGATATGGTTGCACCAAGCGATATGATGGATGGTAGAATAGGAGCAATGCGTGAATTGTTGGATAAAAATGGATTTGAGAATACAGCAATCATGTCGTATTCTATTAAATATGCATCCGCTTATTATGGGCCATTTCGTGAAGCTGCCGATTCTGCTCCACAAAAAGGAGATCGTAAGTCCTATCAAATGGATTACCGTAATGGAAATGAATCTATGACAGAAGGTTTGTTGGATGAGTCGGAAGGTGCAGATGCTTTAATGGTAAAACCTGCATTAGCCTATATGGATGTGATTTTTAACTTACGCCAACATACTTTACTTCCTATTGCTTGTTATAATGTTTCGGGTGAATACTCAATGGTAAAAGCTGCTGCTGCAAAAGGCTGGATTGATGAACAAAAGATTGTGATGGAAAACATGTATGCGTTTGCAAGAGCAGGTGCAAGTATCATAATAACTTATCATACAAAAGATATATTGGAAAAAGGTTGGTTGTAATGGAGCAAATTTTATCGGATGAATACTTTATGCGTGAAGCATTAAAAGAAGCGAAAAAAGCTTTTGATGCCGATGAGGTGCCTGTGGGTGCAATAGTAGTTTGTAATAATAGAATCATTGCTCGAGCACATAACTTAACCGAACGATTAAATGATGTTACCGCACATGCCGAGATGCAAGCACTTACATCGGCTGCTAACTTTTTAAACGGAAAATATTTGAACGAATGTACGATGTACATTACTCTTGAACCTTGTGTTATGTGTGCTGGAGCTTTGTCGTGGTCGCAAATAGGAAAAATTGTATATGGAGCAAGCGATACCAAAAGAGGTTATAATTTAGTTGGAAATAAAATTTTACACCCTAAAACAGAAATAATTTCGGGAACCATTGCTCATGAGTGTGCTGATTTGATTAAAACATTTTTTCAAAAAAAAAGGTGATTAATTTCTTAACCACCTTTTTAGAATTTTAAATCTGCAATTTTATTTTTTCTCTTCAGTTGCAACTTTTGATTTGCAACATGATTTCATTTCTGATTTTTCTCCAGAACAAGCTTTTGCTTCTGCTTTAGCTTCACCATGACAAGCTTTAGCTTCTGTTTTTTCGCCAGAACAAGCTTTTCCATTTGCATCTTTTTTGCAACATGCTTTTTCTTCTTTTTTCTTTTTGTCTTCCCCTTTTTTGTCTTCTCCTAAAGTGATAGCTGTTGAGTTGTTAATTGTTACAACTGAAGCTGTTGCGGTAGCACCAACAATTCCTGCGAATGCTAATAATAAGAATACTTTTTTCATTTTATTTATTTTTAGGTTTAAGTTTTTGCTTTAATGCATTATAAAGGTAGTGATAATTTTAAAAAAACTTGAAGAAATTAACATTTTTTATACAATTTCAGCTACTGTAAATGTACTTCCTCCTATAAACACAAGGTCTTCAGCTTTAGCTTTTTTTTGAGCTGTTGATAGCGCTTCGGACACAGAATGATAAACTTTTCCTTTTAAGCCAATTAAATTTGCTTGCTTTTTTAACTCATTTGCATCAAGTGCTCTAGGAATTGATGCTCGACAAAAATAATACTTGGCTGTTGGTGGTAATAATTTTAAAATAGTGCTAATGTCTTTATCGTTAACCATTCCCAGTACAAAATGTAATTGTTTGTATGGCATTAATTTAAGTTGAGTTAAAACTTGTTTAATTCCTGCTTCATTATGACCGGTATCACAAATAGTTAGAGGTGATTGTGATAATACTTGCCATCTTCCTAATAATCCTGTTTTTGAAACAACATGTTTTATTCCTTTACGAATATTTTTATTTTGAATATTGTATTTTGGAGGCAACATTGCGCATGCAGCAACTACTGTACAAATGTTTTTTTCTTGGTACAATCCAAGTAATTCAGATTCTAATTTTTTTAAATAAATTTCATCATCTTTCCAAATGTCGCATTGGAGATAAATTTTTTTGTCTGCTGAATGCTTAGTGTTTTTAATAGTAAACAATTGATCTGCAAAGTAAATTTTTGAGTGTTGCTCCTTCGCTTTTTTTCTGAAAATATGTTCTGTTACTTTTTGTGTTTCTCCAATAACTACAGGCGTTTTCTTTTTTATGATGCCTGCTTTTTCTGTTGCAATTTTTTGCAATGTATTGCCAAGTAAATTAGTATGATCAAAACTGATGTTTGTGATAATAGAAAGTTCGGGTTGAATAACATTTGTAGAATCTAATCGTCCACCTAATCCAACTTCAATAATAGCAATGTCGATATTGCTGTTTGCAAAATAATCAAAGGCTAAACCTACGGTCATTTCAAAAAAGGAAGGGCTTATTTTTTCAAAATTAGTTTTATTTTTTTTTATAAAGCTAGTAACGTACGACTTTGAAATCATACGACCGTTTATTTTGATACGTTCTCTAAAATCTTTTAAATGAGGAGATGTGTACAGTCCAACTCTATATCCTGCGCTTTGTAATATAGAAGCAAGCATGTGAGATGTAGATCCTTTTCCATTGGTGCCAGCGATATGAATTGACTTGAATTTTTTTTCTGGATTTTTAAGTAGTTTACAAATAGCAATGGTGTTATCAAGGTTGTCTTTATACGCAGCGGTACCAATACGCTGAAACATTGGTAACTGGCTATACATGTATTCAAGCGTTTGATTATAATTCATACTTAATTTTGCGATTCAGATTTTTTACTTCCTCTAAGTTCAAAGTTTTTTCCTAAATATACTTTTCTAACTTGCTCATCATTTGCAAGCTCTTCGGCTGTACCTGCTTTTAAAATTTTTCCTTCAAAAAGCAAATAAGCTCTGTCGGTTATCTGAAGTGTTTCCTGTACGTTATGGTCGGTAATTAAAATGCCTATGTTTTTTTGCTTTAATTTTCCTACAATGGCTTGGATGTCTTCAACAGCAATCGGGTCAACACCAGCAAAAGGTTCGTCTAATAAAATGAATTTAGGGTCTGCAGCAAGGCAACGAGCAATTTCGGTTCTTCTTCTTTCTCCCCCCGATAATCGATCGCCTAAATTTTTTCGCACATGTTGTAAATGAAATTCATTTAGTAACTCTTCGAGTTTATTTTGTTGTTCTTGTTTATTAAGTTTAGTCATTTCAAGTATGGCTCTGAT
Organism: Bacteroidia bacterium; assembly: GCA_016787165.1. GTDB lineage: Bacteria > Bacteroidota > Bacteroidia > 2-12-FULL-35-15 > 2-12-FULL-35-15 > 2-12-FULL-35-15. The sequence continues at coordinate 4,019 of JAEUTT010000325.1, forward strand.
ATTATCTTCTACACTTAATTTCCTAAAAACAGATGCTTCTTGTGCTAAATATCCAATACCTAGTTGTGCTCTTTTATACATAGGCTCATCCGTGATATCTAAATCATCTAAAAATATTTTACCAGAATTAGGTTGAATCATTCCAACAATCATATAAAATGAAGTTGTTTTTCCAGCTCCATTTGGGCCTAATAATCCTACAATTTCACCTTGGTGAACTTCTACAGTAACCTGATTAGATACAGTTCTGTTTTTGTATTTTTTTACTAAATTTTCGGTTCTTAGTACCATGTTTTTAAAATGTAAATTGTAGTGAAAGTCTTATACTAAAAGGTGTTACTCTTGGATTTTGTAGATATGCCAATCTCCATACACCATCAATT
>JAEUTT010000279.1 GCA_016787165.1 Bacteroidia bacterium
TAATGATTCTATTTTTATTCAAAATAATAAAACAACAAATAACAATTGGTTTATTGTAGCCTCCATTGCAATTAAACTTGAAAAGCAACTTTAATTATACTTTAGCTAACTTGAAAATTGTCGAGAAGTAAAAAAACACAACATTTAGTCTTTTTTCAATTAATTATTCTTTAAAAATGAAATATATTTGTCGGTGCACCCAAATAGATGGCAAATAAAATGTATTCAAATAACTACAAAGAAACATTTGAAACTTGGAATAAAGTAGCTTTATTGTACCAAGATAAATTTATGAACTTGGATATTTACAATGAAAGCTATGATTTTTTTTGTGCAGCATTTTCAAAACAACAACCACATATTTTAGAAATAGCTTGTGGTCCTGGAAACATTACAAAGTACTTACTAAAAGTTCGTCCCGATTTTCAAATAACAGCCATAGATATCGCCCCTGCTATGATTGAACTGGCACAAAAAAACAACCCAACGGTCCATTTCAAAGTAATGGATGCTAGAGAGATTAGCATTCTTAATACTAATTATGATGGGATCATTGCTGGATTTTGTTTGCCTTATTTATCAGAAACCGATTGCTCAGAGCTACTGAACAACTGTTCTAATTTGATTAACACTGGTGGTTATTTGTATTTAAGCTTTGTAGAAGGTGGGAAAGAGAAGTCGGGATACCAAACTGGAAGTAGTGGTGATAGAGTCTATTTTTACTACCATCAGCAAGACAATTTAACTGAATTACTTTTAAAAAATGGTTTTGAAAAACCCTATGTATTTAAAGTGTTGTACAAAAAAACAGAAGAGTTCTCAGACGAGCATACTATTTTAATTTCAAAAAAAATTAGTTAAAATCAATAATTCCTATCACCAAAAATAGCGCTACCAACTCTAACCATAGTAGAACCTTCGGCAATGGCTAATTGATAGTCAGAACTCATTCCCATACTTAATACAGTCAGGTTAAAATTAGAAGTGGTAAATGAAATATGTTTATCAAAAAACAATTTTAGTGAATGGAATTCATTTTTAATTTGTATTTCATTCTCGGTGTTACTTGCCATTCCCATTAAGCCTACAATTCGAACATTTTGTAATTGCTTAAATTCAGCAGAATATATAAATTCTTCAGCCTCAATAAATGATAAACCAAATTTTGTATCTTCCTTAGCAATGTAAATCTGTAGTAAACAATCAATTATTCTATTGTTTCTAATGGCTTGCTTATTAATTTCCTGCAAAAGCTTTAAACTATCTACGGAGTGAATTAAGGATATAAATGGTGCAATGTATTTTACTTTATTGCTTTGTAAATGACCTATTAAATGCCATTGAATATCTTTTGGTAATTGTTCATATTTATCACATAATTCCTGAACCTTATTTTCACCAAAAACTTTATGTGATGCATTATACACTTCCATCAATTTTTCTGCAGGATGTGTTTTGGTAACTACAATAAGTGTGACATTTTCAGGAAGTGATGATTGTATGTTTTTTAAATTTTCCGCTATTGACATGTTGGTTGTTGGTTGATGGTTACCGTTATCTATTTAACCAATTTATACTATTCAACAAATTAACTACTCTTCCAAACTATAAATCACCAAACCGCTTCTCATTTTTGGCTCTACCCAAGTAGTTTTAGGAGGCATAATACTATTCGTATCGGCAATGTGTTTTAATTGATTCATCTCCACTGGATACAAACCAAAAGCAACTTTAAAATTCCATTTATCTACTTGGTTTTTTAATTCTTTCATTCCCTTTATTCCAGAAACAAAACCAATTCGTTTATCCGTTTTTAAATCATGAATATTTAAAATTGGAGAAAGTATATGGTCTGTTAATATAGTTGCATCTAAACTACCTACAGGTTCATCATTATGAATAATTTCTTTTTTTGCATCCAATGAATACCAATTACCATCCATGTACATACTAAAATTATGCTTACAACTTGGTTTATACTCACCTTCTTTAAGTGTGATATTAAATTTTTCTTTTAATCTTTCAAGAAAAGCATCCGAATTGAGTCCATTCAAATCTTTTACAACGCGATTAAAATCATAAATTTTTAATTGTGTTTCAGGAAAAAATACACCTAAATAAAAGTTGTATGGTTCACTCCCCGTATAGTTAGGATTTTTTGAACGTCTTGATTTCCCTAACAATGCAGATGAAGCTGAACGATGGTGTCCATCTGCAATATAAATTGCCGGAATAGCTGCAAATCGTTCTTGAACTTTAGCAACTGTATCTTTTTTATTTACAAGCCATAATTTATGACGAACCCTGTCGGTAGTTGTA
>JAEUTT010000291.1 GCA_016787165.1 Bacteroidia bacterium
GAAAAAGAAAATTTTATAAATTATATTGATAGTCAAACAGCAAAAATGAATGGGGAAAAAGATGTGCTTTTTAATTTTTTCATTAAAATGTATGCAGTTCCAGTAAAAAATTTCGAATCAGTTAGTTACAGTATAAATAGTATTTAAAATTATGCATCAAATCAATAATTCTGCAATAAGTATTGAAACTATTCAGCATATAGTTTTAAGCGGAAAAAAAATAACACTTTCAGAAGAAGCTAAAAACAATATTTTAAAATGTAGGGCCTATTTGGATAATAAAATGGCATCTCAAAAAGAGCCTATTTATGGTATTAATACAGGATTTGGATCCTTATGCAATGTTTCAATTTCGGATAATGATTTAGAACAGTTACAAAAAAATTTAGTGATGTCGCATGCTTGTGGTACAGGAGATGAAGTGCCAAGCGAAGTGGTAAAAATAATGTTGTTCTTAAAAATACAAGCATTGTCGTATGGAAAGTCAGCGGTGCAATTAGCAACAGTTGAACGCTTGGTTGATTTTTTTAATTACGATGTGTTACCCGTTGTCTATCAGCAAGGTTCTTTAGGAGCATCAGGTGATTTGGCTCCTCTTGCTCACTTATCTCTTCCACTATTAGGGTTGGGAGAGGTGTATTACAAGGAAAAAAAACAAGATAGTGCTATTGTTTTGAAAGAATTAAATTTAGAACCGATTCAACTAAAATCAAAAGAAGGATTAGCATTGTTAAATGGAACTCAATTTATGATTGCTTATGGTGTTTGGTGTTTAATTCAAACAAAAAGCATAAGCAGTGCCGCAGATAAAATAGGTGCATTGTCGCTAGAAGCATTTGATGGAAGATTAGATCCTTTTAAACCACATATTCATTCTATTCGACCACATAAAGGACAGATTCAAACAGCCGAAAATATTCGTTTTATTTTAGAAGGAAGTGAGCTCATTAAGCGCCAAAAAGAACATGTTCAAGACCCGTATTCATTTAGGTGTATTCCACAGGTACATGGTGCATCAAAAGATACTTTTGATTATGTGGAAAGTATATTTATTACAGAAATGAATTCAGTAACCGACAACCCAACTGTTTTTCCTGATGAAGATGAGATTATTTCAGGAGGTAATTTTCATGGACAACCACTTGCATTAGCTCTCGATTTTTTAGCAATAGCTTTAGCTGAATTGGGTAATATTTCGGAAAGAAGAACTTATCAGTTAATTGCAGGATTGAGAGGCTTGCCTCCTTTTTTAGTGGCAAAGCCTGGGTTAAATTCTGGATTTATGATTCCTCAATACACAGCGGCTAGTATCGTTAGTCAAAATAAGCAGTTATGTTCACCAGCTTCGGTTGATTCAATTGTAAGCTCAAACGGACAAGAAGATCATGTGTCGATGGGTGCAAATGCAGCAACAAAATGTTATAAGGTAGTAGAAAATGTTCAGCGTATTTTAGCCATCGAATTATTAAACGCTTCACAAGCTATAGAATTTAGAAGACCATTAAAATCGTCACCAACTATTGAAAAAATTATAACCGACTTTAGGGCTGTTGCTCCATTTATTGATCAAGATGTGGTTATGTATTCTCAAATTAACAATAGCCTGCAATTTATAAAACAGTATAAATTTTAATTTACAATTGAAAAAAATACTTTTTAATTTCTTCCTTTTTTTTAATGTTACACTATTTGCTTGTGTATGTGATTCTCAAAAGCCGATATCTAAAGAAGTACTAGAGACTTATGATGTTATTTTTTATGGGAAAGTAGATTCATTAATTACTTTAGCAAATAATGAAGCAATTGTTGTTTTTTCTGTTAACGAATTGTATAAAGGAAATAGCGAAAAAAAAACAAGCATAGTTTATGATCATTTAAGTTCGTGTATGATGACATTTGAGCTGGGGGAAGATTGGATAATTTATGCATCTTATTCAGAGTTTGATAAATTAAATGTTCACTTTTGTAGTCATAGTAGAAAATTGTATTCATCA
>JAEUTT010000317.1 GCA_016787165.1 Bacteroidia bacterium
AACAACACTATTTTAAACAATGCAAGATAGTACTACTTCAAAAGAAAAAATATTAAAAAAAATTCGGAAAGCCTTAATCCACAAATCAAATCAAGAGATTGGTGATGTGGATAAGACTTCCGAAATATTTACTACTTCTGAAGAACCACTTGAAATTCAATTTGCAACCAATTTCTCGGCCTTAAACGGCAAATTTGTTTATTGCGAGAATGAAACCGAGTTTATTGAAAATTTTGATTTTATTGCCAAAGACAATGAATGGGAGAATATTTTTTGCTTAGAACCTAAAATAAAAGAATTATTACAAAAAGGCGGGATTAAATTTTCAGACAAAGAAGAAGATCTTCTTAAAACAGATATCGGTCTAACACTCTGTGAATGCTTGGTTGCACGTACCGGAAGTATCGTTATTTCATCCAAACAACTATCCGGCAGAAGAGTTCCCTTTTATAGCAATTTCCATATTGTAGTTGCATACACGTCTCAATTAGTAACTAATACAAACGATTCATTAAAATTCATTAAAGAAAAATACAACAATCAGTTACCTTCTATGATTTCTACAATTACTGGCCCCAGCAGAACCGCTGATATAGAAAAAACATTGGTTCAAGGAGCACACGGCCCAAGAGAAATTTTTGTATTTTTAATTGATGATATTCATCTTATCTAAATCGTAATTACGTGAATAATTTTTTAAAAAGAACACTCACCGCAGGAGCATTTGTAGCTGTTTTATTAAGCTGTACTTTTTACAATCAATTTACGTTTTCAATCCTTTTTTTACTTATTACTGTGCTCGGCTTGTGGGAGTTTTATACCTTATCAGAAAAAGGACAAAATAAACCACAAAAAATATGGGGAACAGTTGTAGGTGCAAGCATTTTTATCAGCAATGCAATGGTTTGTTTTGAAAATGCTGATTACCGATTACTCATCATTAATATTCCTCTTCTTTTTTCAGTGTTTATAGTAGAACTTTATACTAAAGCGGCCAACCCTTTTAGAAACATAGCATTTACACTACTAGGAATACTATATGTAGCAATTCCTTTTTCACTTTTAAATTACTTGGTAACCTTTGCTGGCAGTTTCAATTATGAAATTCTTTTTGGCTTTTTCTTTATTTTGTGGAGTAATGATAGCGGAGCATATTTAGCAGGTTCTGCATTCGGAAAAAGAAAATTATTTGCCCGTGTTTCACCAGGTAAGTCATGGGAAGGAAGCATTGGAGGCGCTTTAGCCAGCTACATTGTTGCATTTATTATTTCAGATTGGTATACCAGCATTTCTATTATCGATTGGATGGTGATTGCTGCTATATTAGTAGTTATTGGAACATTAGGCGATTTAGTTGAATCGCTTTACAAAAGAAGTAAAAACGTAAAAGATTCAGGTAGTTTATTACCTGGACATGGAGGTATTTTAGACCGCTTTGACAGTTTAATACTGGCAACCCCATTTGTTTTCACTTATTTATACCTTCATAAGTTGTTTTAACGAAAGAAAATGTACATTTAACGATAAGTTTTTATATAGTTTATTATTTTTTTTAAATTCGCAGACCTTAAACAATGTTCCGAAAATAATAAGGAACCTAACAAAAAGATTATGACAACAAAAACAAGCACAAAATCAGCAGAACAACACGACAGTATGTTTGATGCAGTACTTGCTCGACTTGATGTTGCAGCAAAGATTTATGGATTATCCGATGATGTTGCAAATATTTTAAGAAACCCGCAAAAACAAGTAAAAGTTAGCATTCCTATTATGATGGATAATGGAAAAATGCAAGTTTTTGAAGGATTTAGAACTGTACACTCTACTATTTTAGGTCCATCAAAAGGTGGTATCCGTTATGCAATGGATGTTTGTGATGATGAAGTAAAAGCACTATCCGCTTGGATGACATTTAAATGTGCTGTTGCTAATTTACCTTATGGTGGCGGTAAAGGTGGAATTAAATGTAATCCACGTGAAATGAGTGTTGGAGAATTAGAACGTTTAACAAAAGCATATACCGTAGCTATGGCTGATGTGTTTGGTGTAGATAGAGATATTCCGGCACCAGATATGGGAACAAGTGGAAGAGAAATGGCTTGGCTAGTAGACGCATACAATAAGACTCACCGTGGTGATTTCCCTGGTGTTACTACTGGTAAACCAGTTGGATTAGGTGGTTCATTAGGGCGCGATGCTGCTACCGGACGCGGAGTAATGATTTCCACATTAGCAGCTTTAACTAAAATGAAATTAGACCCTAAAAAAGTTACTGCTGCCGTTCAAGGTTTTGGTAACGTAGGTTCACATGCTGCTCGTTTATTAAACGAACAAGGAATTACAATTTGTGCTATTGGCGATCATACTGCTACCATCTGGAATGAAAAAGGAATCGATATTAAAGCAGCATTGGACTATGTAAAAGCAAATGGCAATGTATTAAAAGGATTTACCGGTGGTGTTGAAATTAAACCTGCTGAACTTTTAACTGCTAATGTAGATGTATTAGTTCCTGCTGCATTGCAAAATGTAATTACCGAAGACATTGCAAATAACATTAAAGCAAAATTAATTATTGAAGGAGCTAACGGACCAACTACTCCAGAAGCAGATCCTATTTTACAATCAAAAGGTGTGATTGTTGTACCAGACATTTTAGCAAATGGTGGTGGTGTTACCGTTTCTTATTTTGAGTGGGTTCAAAATAAATATGGTCACTACTGGACAGAGGCTGAAGTAAATGCAAAACACGATGCATCTATGAATGCTGCTTTTGAAAATGTTTGGAACAATGCAGAACAATACAAAACATCTATGCGCATTGGTGCCTACATTGCTGCTCTTAAAAAAGTAGAATTAGGAATAAAAGCAAAAGGTTGGTATTAATCGATTATTGATATACTGTGTAGAAAACGCGAAGAAAATTTCTTCGCGTTTTTTTTTAATAATGTCGAATATAACAACTGAAATTAAATTGATTAATTTAGCATCATGTTATCACAGCGACAATTATTTTTAACCCATGTAGCACAAACAAGTGAAACTCCTTTGGCTTTAGAAATTGAAAAAGCAGAAGGAATTTATTTGGTTGATGTAAATCAAAAAAAATACATGGATTTAATTTCCGGAATTGCTGTTTCAAATGTGGGACACCGTCATCCAAAAGTACTTGATGCTATTAAACAACAATTAGAAAAATACATGCACTTAATGGTGTATGGCGAGTATATTCAAAGTCCGCAAGTAAAGCTAGCACAACAACTAAGCTCTGTTTTACCTTCCAATTTAAATTCAGTTTATTTTGTAAACTCCGGCTCCGAAGCAATTGAAGGAGCGATGAAACTAGCAAAACGATATACCAATAGAACAGAAATCATTTCTTTTAAAAATGCTTACCATGGAAGCACACAAGGCAGCTTAAGTATTATGGGAAATGAAGAATTTAAAAATGCTTATCGTCCGCTATTGCCCGATACAAAACAAATTGAATTTAATAACATTGAACAGTTAACTGAAATAACCACTAGAACAGCTTGTGTTGTTGTAGAAACTATACAAGGAGAAGCGGGTGCTATTGT
>JAEUTT010000344.1 GCA_016787165.1 Bacteroidia bacterium
TAAACCAAATGCGTTTTCAGGCAACTATTACATGTAAAACAAGTAGCATTGCCGTTGATATTGCTTGTAACAAAGAGCAAACCAAACAAATGTTGGATGCTGCATCCATCCCTGTAGCAAAAGGAGATATCTGTGTGGACGAGGAAGATTTAGACAATACCATCAGACGTATTGGCTATCCAATTGTATTAAAACCCTTGGACGGAAATCATGGGAAAGGAGTTTCAATCAATGTAAATACCAGAGAAGAAGCTGTTGCCGGATTAGCATTTGCACAAAAATATTCGCGTAAAGTAATTGTCGAAAAATACATTACGGGTTTTGATTTTCGTGTGTTGGTTATCGATAATAAAATGGTTGCAGCCGCACAACGTGTTCCCGCAAACGTTGTTGGAGACGGAAAACAAACTATCCAACAGTTGATTGATGAAACCAACAAAGATCCACGTAGAGGTTATGGACATGAAAATGTACTAACAGAAATTACAGTGGACAGAGATACATTGGATTTACTTGAAAAGAAAAACTATACTTTAGAAACAGTACCTCCTGCAAATGAAGTAGTGTACTTAAAATCAACAGCCAACTTAAGTACCGGTGGAACATCCATTGATGTAACAGATATGGTACATCCGGAAAATATATTTTTAGCCGAACGTATTTCTCGTGTTATTGGATTGGATGTATGCGGGATTGATATCATGGCAAAAAATTTAACACAGTCATTAAAAGAAAATGGTGGTGTTATTTTAGAAGTAAATGCAGCACCAGGATTTAGAATGCACTTAGCTCCATCCGAAGGTTTGCCTCGCAATGTGGCTGCACCGGTGATTGATATGCTTTATCCATTAGGAAAACCTTCACGCATTCCAATCATTGCAGTAACAGGTACAAATGGAAAAACTACAACTACACGATTGATTGCACACATTGTAAAAAACAATGGTTATAAAGTTGGCTTTACTACATCGGATGGGATTTATGTTCAAAATCATATGCTTGAAAAAGGAGATACAACAGGTCCTTTGAGCACCGAGTTTATCTTAAAAGACCCTACGGTTGAATTTGCTGTATTGGAAACAGCTCGAGGTGGTATTTTACGTTCAGGTTTAGGGTTTAGCAGATGTGATATTGGAATCATTACAAACATTCAGGAAGATCATTTAGGAATAAGTGATATTCATGATTTGAAAGATTTATCGCGTGTAAAAGCGGTAGTAGTGAACAGTGTTAAAAAAGATGGCTGGGCGGTATTGAATGCCGAAGATGTAAATTGTGTGGAGATTGCAAAAGATTTAGATTGTAAAGTAGCTTATTTCAGCATGAATGAGCATTGCGATGTAATTGTAAACCATTGCAGAAAAGGAGGCATTGCTGCTATTTACGAAAATGGCTACATCACCATTAAAAAAGGGGATTGGAAAATGCGCGTAGAAAAAGCAACACATGTTCCATTAACTTTAAATGGCAAAGCCAAATTTATGATTGCCAACGTGCTTGCTGCAACCTTAGCAAGTTATTTATGGGGCTTTAAAACAGAAGATATTAAAACATCTTTGGCTACATTTATTCCAAGTGCAGCACAAACACCGGGCAGAATGAATATTTTCGACTTTAAGAAATTTAAAGTGATGATTGATTTTGCACACAATCCTTCGGGATATTTAGGTGTTGAAGATTTCTTGCAAAGCATTAAATCTCCTCACAAGGTTGGTATTATTGCAGGTGTAGGCGATAGACGTGATAGTGATATTAAGGACTGTGCTGTAATTGCAGCTCGTATGTTTGATCATATCATTATCCGACAAGAAAAACATTTGCGTGGAAGAACAGAAGAAGAAATCATCAATTTAATTATTGAAGGAATTCAATCGGTTGACAAAGCCGTTACTTATGAGATTATTCCAAAAGAAACAGATGCCATTAAACATGCTATTAATATTGCAAAAGAAGGAACATTCATTACCGCATTGAGTGATGTTATTACCAATGCAATTGAGGTGGTTCAACAGCATTTGGATAAAGAAGTGGAGGAGGAAGAAAAGGTTTAGTATTTTAAGACAAGGTGCATTCGTTGAAAAGTCATGCTGAATTTATTTCAGCATC
>JAEUTT010000395.1 GCA_016787165.1 Bacteroidia bacterium
AGGAATGTAGTTAGTGCAAGGCTTAGTGCAATTGCAATTGTTTTGATGTGTTTCATTTTATTTCAATTGTTTTAAGGAACAGGATCATGTCCATGTTTTCCCCATGGATGGCATTTTCCGATACGTTTTATTGTTAAAAATCCGCCTTTAAACGGACCGTGTTTTTTTATTGCTTCAATACCATATTGCGAGCAGCTAGGCGTAAATCTGCAAGATGGGCCTAAAAGTGGCGAGATGGTGTATTGATAAATTTTTATCAATACAGTAAAAATAAAACTAAATGTAGCCACAATTATTTTCAATGTTAATTTTTGATGCTGTTAGATAAACGTTGTAATGATTCTTTTATTTTTAGTTCTATTTCTTTGTATTCCAATTGTTCTTTTGCAATATAAACAAACATAATATTTATCCTTTTTCCATTTAATAAGTTATATAAATACGATTCTTTATTTTTTCGATAAGCCTCTCTTATTCTTCGTTTTAATTTATTTCTATCAACTGCTTTTTTAAAGTTTCTTTTGGGTACCGAAATCAATACTTTAGCTGGTGTTGTTGAACTTTCAGTAAGTTGCCACACAATTTTAAACGGTTGAACGTTAAATGATTTCCCTTTTTCAAGGAGCAAATCAATTGATAATTTACTGCATAAACGTTCTTGTTTTTTAAAAAGTTGCATTGCGTAGGTAAAGGTAGGGCAATTGCCTATTAATCACAATAAAATTATGATAGATTAACAGTAGAGAGGATAAACGGTTGTGGTTTTATTTTGCGGCTTTGTTTGCAGCAACAATGTATTGTTCTAGTGCCATTGTCATAGAAGGTGCTTTTGGATTAGGAGCCGATACATCTAGCCTCAATCCGGCTTCTTCAACAGCTTTGGCTGTGGTTGGTCCGAAGCAAGCTATACGGGTTTTGTTTTGTTTAAATTTTGGAAAATTTTTAAACAAAGATTTAATTCCTGCAGGACTAAAAAACACCAGCATATCATAGTTTACATTTGCCAAATCACTTAAGTCACTTGCGACTGTTTTAAACATGGTAGCTTTAGAGTGTTTTATTTTTAAAGCTTCTAATTTATCTACTACTTCTTCTTTAGCAATATCGGAACAAGGAACAAGATAGTTTTCTAATTTGTGCTTTTTAATTACATCCATTAAATCGGTAACGGTTTGTTTTCCATGAAATATTTTACGTTTTCTGAACTGAACGTATTTTTGAAGATAATAAGCCGTAGATTCTGAAATACAGAAGTATTTCATTGTTTCAGGAACAGTAACTCTCATTTCCTGACACATTCTAAAGTAATGATCAACAGCATTACGGCTAGTCATAATTACGGCTGTATGGTCAAGAATGTTTATTTTCTGCTTTCTAAAATCTTGTGCAGAAACCCCTTCGACTTTTATAAAAGGCCTAAAATCAATTTGAACTTTGCATTTTTTAGCAAGGTCAAAATAAGGCGATTTATCCCCTTCGGGTTTTGGTTGAGAAACCAATATTGTTTTAACTTTCAATTTTTACAGTATTTTAGTTAAACAAAGCCTGCTTTTTAGTACTATTCATAATCATTACTGTTTTAAATTTATCAAAAACAGCTTTAACATAATTATAAACGGTAGTATTTCAAGGGTGCAAAGATATAAAAATAAATAGATATTCGACACATGACTGCTGTTTACCCCAATAATAATACCCCTAACAACACGAGTTAATATAAAAATACTAATTAACCCTATGCCGATATTTATGAAAAGTGACACTTCAATTTGTTGAGCAAATGCAATACAAATGACGATTGGAAGTAAAAAAAGGCCAAGTGCATTAATGAAAAAAATGAGCGTTTGAGTATATTCTGCTGCTTCTTTTCCTGTTTTAAAAACAAATCCTAAAAATTGTATGACGGCTATTTTTATTAAATAGATTGCCACAATGCCAACTGCTATAATTGGTAGTAAAAGTGATTCATTTGTTTCGGGGATTTTCCAACCGTAGTAGCTAATCACTTGAGTAAAGAATAAGCTAATTGAAAATAAAAACAAAATCGATAAAAAGAGTGTTACTCGATTGAGTATACTCGATTCTTCTCTGGCCAATTGATTTGCATATCGGTTTAAATAAAAAGCTTTAATAATTTGCTTTATGCGTTTTCTGTTTTTTACAAATAGCCAAACATAAATCCCGTAAGAAATAAAAAGAATAATTGCAATTAAGAAGTGATATTCTGTGAAATGAACAATAGGCTTGTTGTTTTGAGCTGTTAAAAGGTGTTCTTTGAAAATAGAAACAGCCTTTAAGGAGTCTGAGCTAATTGTACTTGCTTCAATTATATGTTGGTACGGAACAGCCATGTTGCAAAAGTAAGAAAAAGCCTGACTATATTAGTCAGGCTTTAAAAATGAACTGTAGAGAATTACTTTTTGGGCTTACCAATGTTAAATACCCTTGAAATATTAAATCCAAATTTAAATCCTCCTTTTAACCAGCTATCAGTGGTATTGGGAATAAAATTGTTTTCAATAATCCCTGCCGAATTGGTAAAGTTTAGGTGAAATACGTGTCCTCCGGTTTCAATTTCAATTCCAAGTGCAAGTGGATTATAAAAAGGGGTAACAGGGTTGTTGGTTCTGTATTTCGAAAAGGAGTGAAAGTAATCGACAATTAAACATACGCGTTTTGTTAATTTTAACCTTGCAGCAGCTCCAATAGCAAAAAGATCATTTGTTTCTTCAGCCCCATTATCGGGGTTAATGTTTCCTAACACAAAATTGCGATGTTGGTATGTAGGAAGAATTTCCATCGAAAAGCGAGATCCAAATTTTCGAGCAATAATTAACTGGCTCGTATAAGCAAAACGATATATATCATTTTGTTTGAAATTTGCATTTTGTGCTGTACCAGCATAAAACTGATTTGCATCTTGTGGATTGTAGCTCATATTACCATAAAATGCAACTGACACAGGAATTTTGTTGTTTGTTGTTTGGGTTAAAAAACGATATTTTATTAAACCATCAATTAGTTCTTTTTCTTTGCTACGACCAACTCCTATGGTAATATTATCAGTTATTCCGTATGCAAATGAAATACGAATGTCTGCGGAATTGTCTAGTCCATATAGTGTATGTCCGCCACCTCCACTTTGAGTTCCAATGTTTCCAAATCGATGCGCAACACAAAAGTCGAGTGTTTTTGCTTTTACAGTTTCGGTACTTTGTGCATTAATAACTTTAAACCCTTTAAAAGTTGCAATTACTTTTTCGTTTTTAGGGGCTGTATTGTCGTCTGCTAAACTAAGTAAATCATCTTGTGTAAAGGCTTGCGTGTGAATAAAACAAGCACTAATAATTAACAGTGTTTTGTATAGCTTAATCATATTAATTCTTTTTTAATGGTTCTAAAGTAGCATTCAATTTTACATCTACATCTTCGGCAATATTTTTAATATAAAGGCTTGGGACTTTAATATTATAATCGGCAATATGGATTTTAAAATTACTGCTAATATTCACTTCTTGACCTTTTATTTTAATGATGCCATCAATTGTTCTGTCTTTTTTAACTCCGTGAATATCAAATGTTCCGGTAATGGTTACTTTGTGGTCGCCATCTTTAGTCCAATCGATTTTCTCATTAATTTTTCCTTTATAAATTGCGTTTGGAAACTTTTCACTTTCCATGTAATTTTCATTAAAGTGTTCTTGCATAAGCGGTTTTTCAAACATAAATCCACTGATTACAATTTTCATTTGCACATCGCCAGTTGTTGTGTTAATAATGGGTTTGGTACTTTTGTTAATTGCCTCAATGTTTTCAATTGGCGCAGCCGAAAAAAATGTTATTTCACAGCTTTTTGCTAAATATATTTGTGCCCCAACAGAGTTAGAAAGTGCAATAATTACAAGTGTAAAAAGTAGATTTTTCATAAGTACAATTTTAGTTTTTAAAATCAATGATTATGCCTTTATTAATTGTTTGGACCACCTTGTTCAACCCAACATTTTATTATTTTTCTTTGGTCATCTGTTATTGTTTCGGGTGGAGGAGGCATATCTCTTAAAGTAACAATGTGTAGTTTTAATGTTCCGTTATCCACTTTGCTTTTTATTCCTGCATAATCGGAATAATCACCAGGGGTAAATCCGCCACTATGACAACCAATACAATTGTTGTCTAATATGGGACGAATATCTTCGGAGTAAGAAATTATAGAATCGCAAACATCTTCTTTTTGAGGCACTTCTGCTTTTTCGTAGGTGCAGGAAAAAAGAATAAAAGGGATAATAAGTAATGTCCAGAAATACTTCATAGCAAGTAAGAGATTATAAAAAAACTTGGGGGCAGATGTTTTGCCACCAAGCTTTTTTTAAATTATTGAACAATAATTTTTTTGATTGATTTTACTCCATTCATATCAATGGATAAAAAGTAAGTTCCAGAAGAAATAGAAGGATTTAATTCTATTTTTTTAGATTGTGTTCCTGCATTTTGCTCTTCGTTAAAAAACTCTATAATTTCTTGTCCGGTAACAGAGAAAAGCTTAGCATTTACTTTAGAATTGTTTTTTAGTTCATAAGAAACATTCATATATTCGGTAACAGGGTTAGGAAATACAGAAATAGCAATACTGTTTGAGTTTTCATTGATGCTAGATGAAACATCTTCCGAAACGGTTGTGGAGCTTAATCTGATTTGATCTCCAGCATTTGTTCCGCTGTTGTTGGTAATGTTAAATGCACCATAGAATGTTACATCTCCGCTTCCTATAACAGGTGCAATCCAGTCGAATGTCCATGTTCTTGAACCTGTTCCCGGGGTTCCTGCTAATTTATGTTCAATGTATTTTCCACTTCCAACCAGCTGAGTTTCGGTAGAGTTAGTAACTACTAGTGTTCCTTTGAGGTTTCCGCTTGCATCTTGTGGCGAAATTTGAAATCCAAATTTTACGGTAGGGTTTGATACTACAGTAGCTGTAATGGTGTACGTTTGTCCTGGTACATAACCAGTTACTGGAATATTTGATGTAATAATTCCTGCTTGTGTTGTTGGTGTTCCTGTGTGGCAACCAACAGTACAATTGCTTCCATCGCCAGGAGAGCCAGTTCTTCCTGCAGGAGGGCCATTTTGGTTCCCATGTACGGGAGCCGTATAATCTGTTAAACAGATAGCTCCAATTGAAAGGGTAAAAATGGAAAGGGTAATTTTTGTAGAAATATTCATAATATATTGCATTTAGGGGTTAGTCAAATTTATAAAAAATTATTCGGTATCAAAATCTTTTGTTAAAATAAGCTTTCCTTTTTCGTCCCAGTAAGTCCATTTTCCTACTTCTTTATCATCTTTGTAGTTTCCTATGTATCGTTTTTGTTCGTTTTCGTACCAAGTGGTGGTGGGACCATTTTTAATTCCTTCTTTAAAAGTTGTTTCACTCCAAGGCGATCCATTTTCATAAAAACTTTTCCAAAGACCCTCTCTTTTTCCATCTTTCATCATACCTTTCATTTCAATAACTCCGTTAGGATAGCGTTGAATGTGTTCTCCGTTTTCAATTATAGGAATGTTAGGTTTTTGTGTGTGTTGTTCTGTTATAGCTTCTGTAGGGTTTTGGATTTGCACAGTAGTTTTGTTTTGTTCATTTTTATGAGCTCCACAAGCCATAAAAAGTGTAGTTCCCAAAAGTGTTAATGTGGTAATTTTTTTCATGGTAGATTTAATAAAGTAAAAGTCCTATGCCTAAGGAATATGGAATTACATTTGGTTCGCCTTTCCCTTTTAAAAACAGTTCCGACAAAGAATAAAAGCCTTGTAAATTAATTTTATCATATCCAATCCTAAATGTAACACCATATCTCCAGGGGTTCACGTTTTTTATCCAATATACTTTTCGTTTCCCATCATCATCCACTTCCTTGGTATGTATGTTATACAGATATCCAATTTTTCCGCCAAAGGCCATTTTAAATTTATGACCATTTCCAGTTCTCATTCTTAACTCTAGTGGAACTTCAAAATAATTACAAGAGAGTTTGTTTTTTTTATAAGGAGTTGTAAGTGGTGTAAGCGAAGTGTAGTTGCCATCAACAGAATACGTTACCCTACCATTGCTATGTACAGTATGTGTGCTAATTCCTCCTCCAAATGCAATACTAAAGGGGCCGTACCCAACAGGATAGTCCCAAATAAAATAGGCATTTCCGCCAATTGAAAATGCTTTTTGGGCAATGCCCTGCGGGATGTTGAGCCAGCCATCATAATTCAAATCTACTACAATTCTGTCTTTTGGTTCTTTTATTTTTTTAGGCTGTTTTTCTTCTGTTGTTTGGGCAACAGAGTTTGTAGAAGGAAAAACAAACCCTAAAACATAAAAACAGGCAAAAAATATTTTTTTCATTTGCGACTAAAATTAAAAAAAATTATGATAAGTCGTGTATTTGAAACAAATCTAAGATTGTAGTTCCCGATTTTAGCCAGTGGGTTTGAATTCCCAATGCATCAGCGCTTTCAATGTGTTGGATGCTATCATCAATAAATAAGGTTTCTAAAGGGTTGAGTTTGTTTTGATTGATGACAAATTCAAATATTTCTGCATCCGGTTTTCGCATACCTATTTCATACGACAAATAAGCTTTTTCAAAGTAACCCGAAAGATTGGGTATATCAAACGTTTTGGCTAGGTAGTTGTTAAATTCAAGAATATGAATTTCGTTGGTATTGCTTAATAAAAAAGTGCGATGTGTTTTTTGAATTTCTTCCAAAAGAAGCAGTCGCTCTTTTGGTAAGTCGAGCAGTAGCGAGTTCCATGCATTATCAATATCTTTATCTGTTACATTTTCATTTAGTTGTTTTTTTAATTGATTTCTAAATTCTGTAGAGCTGATGTGTCCTTTTTCATATAAGTCGAATAATTCTTTTTGTTTGGCTTGAGAAAAATGAGAATCAAATTGATTAAGTCCTAATTTTTCAAATGCTTGTACAGAAAGATTATAATCAATGTTTAAAATAACGCCACCCAAATCAAAAATGATGTTAGCGAAAGCCGATGTATTCAGAGACATAAAATTTAATTAAGGTTTGGTTTGTTAATTAGCTACAAATATATAGCTTTGCAGTCCGAAAATTACTTGAAAAAGTAATTGGGCCTATAGCTCAGTTGTTTAGAGCACCTGACTCATAATCAGGGGGTGCCTGGTTCGAGCCCAGGTGGGCCCACAAAAGCTTCACAAAGTGTGAAGCTTTTTTTATTTAAAAACTAAGTTGTTATAGCGTCCCGACACAAAGTCGGGAGGGTGCCTGATTCGGGTTTCCAGAAATTATTTTTTAAATGTATTTTATACTATTAAAATGCTACCTTCGCGTTCCAATAATCAAAATTTAATGAAAAGACCATTTGTTTTAGTTTTATTACTATCATTTTTATTACTTAATTCATGTAAAGGCTCTAAAAAAGCTGTTAGTGAAAATAAAAACGAAACACCATTTGAAATAAAACAAGATAAAGAGGTGCCTAACCAAACTATTATTAATGGTGTTCCTCAACAAAACACTAACACAGGTGCTCGTCCCAAGTAGAAAAAATTTAAAAATCAATAATAACAATTAATTAAAAAACATGAAAAAAAATTACAAAAAATTAATGAGCTTTGGTTTAGGACTTTTCCTTGCAGGGAATGTTTTTTCACAGGCTTTTACACAGTCTTTTGATGACATTACAACATTGCCTGCTGATGGTTGGGTAACAAACAATTTAAGTTCTCCTGTAGGAACAGTTCCTAATTGGGTGCAAGGCGCAGTAGGTGGAGTTTTTGATCCAAACTCTGGTACAGGATTTATTCAAGGAAATTATAATTTAGTAGCTGGTGCAAATACGATAAGTTGTTGGTTAATTTCTCCTGATAGAATTTTTAATAATGGAGACATTATCACTTTTTTCACAAGAACAGTAAATGCTCCCAGTTATGCAGACAGGCTGCAAGTGCGATTGAGTACAAATGGAGCAAGCACAAACGTTGGTGCTACAAGCACTTCTGTTGGTGATTTTACTACGCTTTTATTGGAAATTAATCCAACTTTAACCACAACCGGTTACCCAAATACTTGGACTCAATATTCTATCACCATCTCCGGTCTTGGAGCTCCAACAAGTGGACGAGTTGCATTTAGATACTTTGTAACAAATGGTGGTCCATCGGGGACAAATTCTGATAATATCGGAATTGATGATTTCGTGTATACACCAGCAGGTGGTGCGGCAGCAAATGTAACTACTAGTGCAAGTGGGGAATATACACTTATTCCTTTTTCTCAAGTATCGGCAATGCCTTTAGTGAATAGGGTTAATAACATAGGTACCGCAGCAACTACAGATGCTGTGTTGACTGCAAAAGTATATTTGGCGCCAAATTTCACTACGCCAATTCAAACTGCAACATCAACAGGAACATCAATTGCTGTTGGGGCTAATGCATTAATTAATACAGGTTCAACGTTTACGCCTTCTGTTGTTGGATCATATCTGATTCAATATGCATCTTCTTGTACTAATAACACGGTTACTTCTGCAGATACAACTAATTATTTTTTCGCAGTTACCGATTCTACATACGCTCGTGATAATGGAACTGTTGTTGGAGGTTTAGGTATTGGTGCAGGCAATGGAGGTTATCTTGGTCAAGATTTTGAAATTACTTCTGCAACTAATATTACTTCAGTAACAGCATATTATACTCGTGGTTATACAGGAAGACCTTATTCTCTTTCTGTTTGGAATACTGCTGCGGGTGTACCAAGTACAATTGTTGCAAACACTGATACATTACTTTATCCAAATGATAGCGCAAGATTGGCTACAATTTCAATTCATGGAGGATTTGTTGCATTAACTCCTGGTCGTTATGTTGTAACAGCAAATGAATTTGCAAATGACAGTACAATTCAAATTGGAAATACAAATAGTATTTTTACTACAGGTAAAATTTGGGTAAACTGGCCAACAATACCAACTGGTAACTGGACAAACGTAGAAACTTTTGGTGCAAATTTTTCTAAACCATTTGTTATTCGTCCTAATTTTGGTTGTGTACCAACTACATTCACTCAATCACCTTCTGTTTGCGCTGGTGGTTCTGTAACTGTTGGAACAAACACTTATACAATTTCAGGAACCTATACCGATATTTTAACAGCTGCTAACGGTTGTGATAGTATTGTTACTACAAACTTAACTGTTGCTAATGCTATTGATGTTACAACTGCATTATCAGATGTTACAATTACAGCTAATGGAACAGGAACTTACCAATGGATTGATTGTGATAATGCCAATGCAATTATTTCAGGTGAAACAGCTCAAAGCTTTACAGCAACTGCTTCAGGAAACTATGCAGTAATAGTTACAGTGGGTGCTTGTGCTGATACTTCTAGCTGTGTAAATGTAATTGTTCTTGGTATTGATAACCATGCTTCTGCTGGAATGTTAAGTGTGTATCCTAATCCTAGTACAGGAACATTTGTAGTAAGAACAGCTGCTAAAAAAGCATCTTATTCTATTTACAATGAATTAGGTCAAGTTGTAAGAACAGTTGAATTAACTGCTTCAAATAATTACAGCACTACAATTAATGATTTAGCAAATGGTGTTTACACTATTTCAGGAATTGTTGAAGGAAAAGTTGTAAAACAAAGAATTGTTATCAATAAATAAAAAAGTTTATTGACAAAACAAAAAAGGCTATCTCATTTGAGATAGCCTTTTTTGTTTTGGATTTATAATTTTAAAAAGGGATTTGGGGCCAATGAAGTAGAGCTAATTTCAAAAGAAACAAGCCTCACAAGCATTGTTTAATTTTTAATGATTTGATTATTAACAATTTAAAACATTTATTATGTTTTAAAAAAGAAATTAAACAATACTTAAACAAATAATAAATAGTAAATTGTGATTGTTGTAACAATATTTTAGCAGTTAAAATGGCTTTGTTCTGTAAATTTCTGTTTTATTTAAAGATTTTCCTAAATTTGAATACACTAAACCTAAATACATGAAAAAAATTACTCTTTTTACCTTTTTAGTAGGCTTTCTCGTTTCAATAAACCAAGTAAATGCTCAATGCCCTGGTTGTTTGATGAATACATCCTTGACCACTCCTGGTATTTATCCTGATACCTTACCAGCAGGAACACAAGGACAAACATACGATGAAGATGTAACATTTGTAATGTTTACCGATACTTCGGGTTTAACGGTAAATTATTTTAAAATAGTATCGGTAACAGGCTTGCCTTTTGGTTTAAACTGGCAGTGTAATAATGTTTCTAATGGTTGTCAGTACGACCCAGCTGTAAGTATTCATGGCTGTGTTAAAATTTGTGGAACACCTTTGCAAGATGGTCATTTTGCAATTGATGTAGGTGTAATTGCTAATTTGTCTATTATCGGAAATCAAACTTCTACCATTACAGTTTATTTGGATGTTAATCCGGCAGCAGGTGGAAATGCAGGTTTTACATTTACTCCTGCACAATCATGTGGAACAGCCAATGTTAGCTTTAATAGTTTAATAAGTGGAACGCCTAATCCAACAAGTTATGCTTGGAATTTTGGAAATGGGAACACCAGTACTTTAGCTACACCACCTTCTCAAAATTATTCATCACCTGGTAATTATGTTGTTTCCCTACAAACACAAATTTTAGGTTATATTATTACGGGTGTAAATGTTACAAGTTTAAATAATAATTGGTGTGGTGATGTGGAAGAACCAAGCTGTACATTTAATAATCCGGACCCTTATTTTGTTATTCAAAATTCATTAGGAAGCACATTACATACATCAAATTTCTTGAGTGATGTTCAATCGGGTTCTTGGTCGGGATTATCCATTGCTCTTAATAACCCACCTTACAGCATTACTATTTGGGATGATGACAATGTTTCTCAAGACGATAATTTGGGATCATTTCCATTTAATGTTACTGGCGCAGGAACAATTCCTTTTAGCGGAGCAGGAGGAACGTCTGGAAATATAACTGTTGCTACTACAGTTATTCAATCGTTTATGCATTACGATACAATTCGTGTGTTGCCAAATCCTACTACCGCTATAATTGCATATGCTCCTAATGATAGTGTTTGTGGAGGTGATACAATTACTCTTACTGCTTCTGGTTTTGGTTCGGATTTTATTCAGTGGTACAACGACACAACTCTTTTAATTGGTCAAAACAATGCAAATTATATTGCAACACAATCAGGAAACTATTGGGCTTTGGTAACCAACTCAAACGGATGTGTTTCAAGTAGCGCAGTTCAAACGGCTACTATTGTTCCAAATCCAATGCCTCCTACATTTTTACCAAACGGAAATGTGCTAACTTGTTTTTTAACTGGCGAAAATTTACAATGGAATTTAGAAGGCACTCCAATTGCAGGAGCAACAGGAATTACGCATACAATTACACAAAGCGGTAATTATTCAATAACAGCAACCAATAATTTTGGTTGTGTGAGCCAAAGTATATCCATGTTTGTTACCTATGTAGGGATTGATGATTTGGATATGCTAAATAATCTGTTGGTTTATCCTAATCCTACTAGTTCGGATGTAACGCTTATTTCATCAAAAAATATTATTGGCTACAATTATTATGTAACAGATAATATTGGAAAAACAATATTAAGCGGTTTGGTAAACGATGAAAAAACAGAATTAAGTTTAAATGAATTACAAGCTGGACTCTACTTTTTAACGCTAGAAGGCAAGGGTAAAAAAACATATAAAATCATAAAAAAATAATCCTTTTGTTTTAAATGAACAGGCTACTTTTGGAAGGTAGCCTGTTTTTTTTATTCATTTTTTTAAATGCTTTATTTAATCCTTAAAATGAACAAATAAAAAGTTTACATTTGTTATCTAATCCTATTCAGCATGAGTTTTAAGTCGATGACCGGCTTTGGGAAAGCTACAAAAGAAATTCCCGGAAAAAAAATAACAGTAGAAATTCGCTCTTTAAACAGTAAGCAACTCGATTTAAATGTACGAATGCCTTATTTATACAAAGAAAAAGAATTAGAACTCAGAACAGAAATTAGCAAACAGCTCGAAAGAGGAAAGGTAGATGTAAGTATTTATACCGAGTCGACTGCAGAAACCATTCCAACAACATTAAACAAAACACTTGCTAAAGCTTATTATAATGAACTAAAATCATTATCGGAAGAGTTGAATGAAAATACGAATGACTTGCTTTCTATCGTTGTGAA
>JAEUTT010000541.1 GCA_016787165.1 Bacteroidia bacterium
ACTAACCATAATTTATTGTCAATTAATTCTAATTATTTATCAAATAATAATAGGTATGGAATGTTGTTTTCTTTCTCATATAACCATCTAAAAAATGCTGAGAATGGTGGAATTGAAGATGATTCTACATTTAGAAATAGTGGTGAGGTGGATAAAAAATTATTTGATGTGAATTTATCTTCTGCAAACAGAATATTGACGAATAAAAACATATACTTAAAACATGTTTTTAATATAGGCAGAAAGAAAGCGGGATTAGATTCAATTAATCGAGTGGTTGAAAAAAGTAGAATAGAAATAACCTCGGAGTTTGATGATTACTTGATTAAATATGAAGATCAAAACCCTTTATCTGGATTTTATAATTCGATTTATCTGGATTCATTAAACACATTTGACTCGACTTATAATTACAAATTTTTGAATACAATTTATTGGAAATTATTAAAAGGAGAGAGAGGTTTAAGTTTTATAGATAGGTTAAATTTTTCTTTAGGTTTTAAAAATGAGTTGATTAGGGTTAAGCAAAAAGAAATTGATACAACTTTCGGATCTTATATTTTTGGTTTAAGGTTATATAATAATTATTCTGATAAAGGCTTTTATTGGTCTTTATTTTCTGAGTATGGTTTGACTGGATTTAATAAGAATAATTATTTATATAAAGCAGTAGTGAAAAAATATTTTACAGACTCAAGTTCTTTTATTTCTGTTTATGCTGAAAAGAAAGAGAATACTCCTGATTTTATAAGCTTGCGTTATTCTTCAAATCATTTTAAATGGGATAATCATTATAGTTTGGTTGGTACGACTAAAATAGGTTTTGATTTGTTTTTATCTAAATTAAATTTGAGTTTAAGTGCATTTTATTCAATATACAATAATCCTGTTTATTTTGATAATTTTGGTTTGTCGAGACAGTTTAGTGGTGAGATACCTGTTTTTTCTGCTTTTTTGAAAAAAGACTTTGCTTTTAAAAATTGGCATTTAAATAATTTTGTTACTTACCAAAATGTAGCAGAAGACGTTGTGATACGTTTACCGGAATTTGTTTTGAATCATTCATTATACTATGAAAATAATTTGTTTAAAAAAGCAATGTTATTTCAAATAGGTTGTTCTGTTTTGTTTATTTCAGAATTCTATTCTAATTCTTATATGCCAGCAACGGGTCAATTTTATTTCCAGAATGATAAAAAATATGGCAACTATCCATTTCTTGATTTTTTTATAAATGCAAGAATTAAAAGTGTGAGGGTGTTTTTCAAAATAGACCACTTGAACAGTGGTTTGATGGGTAATAATTATTTCATAACGCCCGATTATCCAATAAATGGTAGAGCATTTAAGTTAGGTGTTAATTGGAAATTTTTTGATTGATTTAATAAACTAAAAAAGCAGAGGATATCCTCTGCTTTTTAGTACCCTACGGGTTGGATTTATCGAACTTTATCGATGATTTCCAGGCAATTAGAATATTAATGAATAATTTTCCTCGGATACCCTAAAAGGCATATTTTCGAATTTAGTTATTCAGAATTAAAAATTAGGATTGTCGTTATGGCTAATTATTGATCTATCGATACATAAATAGCTGATTATGAATCCTTAGTATTAAAAATAACTACTTACTCCAAGCTGAATAGCTCCTGTTCTTGCAGCAGGGTTTCCTAAAAGATCTTTTTGCCATTCGTAGCGATAATTTAATCGTATTACAGTTTGTGGTGATGTTCTAAAACTAATTGCAGGAACTATGGCAAAAATTTCATCTGCTATGTTGCCACCGGTTTCTTTAAATGTTCCAACGTTCCAATCAACATATTCAGCACGAACTGCTGCATTAAAACTTGCTTTTTCAAAACCAAACATCTTCTTTTTTATAATAGGTTGTACAATATCTATAAAACCTCCGTGCTGCTTTTTGCCGAACTGTTGCGTATAAGTATCCGGTACATCTACAAAAGTCCAAGCGAATTCTGTGGTAATAGTTGTATTGGCTTTTGGAATGGTTGTATTAAAATCAATCGCAATAACATCCGCTCTTCTTTTTTTATCCAACACCAATCCATCCTCTTGGAATTTATTATAAACGCCTCCCATATATGATAACCCAAGTTCTCCAACTTTTCTAAATCTAAAAGAAGTCTTGGCACTTGTTAACGGTTCACCATTAAAACTCTCTTCAAATCTATTCGGGTCTAATTTTGTGGCCGGAAGGAAGGTTTTATTCTCTGCGTTTCCAATAATATTATCATTTAAGCCATTAGTTAAGTACAATTCATAAGCCCACACAATATTTGGTTTGTACACTTTACCATAAAAGCCAAAGCCAACATTACTTAATGTAGAAGGCAACAATTGAGTAGCGGAAATTGGTCGATCAACAAACTCCCATCGTGGGCCATCGTGATTTTGATTGAAAGCTCCTATTGGATTCATAATGATTCCTCCTCTGAAATTTAGCAAATGATGAAATTGAAAATCCAAAGCAGCAAACTCAATGTTGATCTCTTTTGTACCATCTTCAAATTCAATCTCGGTAAGGAATTTGATTTTACGGTGAATTGAAGAGGATAAAAACAAAGTCATTCTTCTCATTTGGAAAGAGAATCCGTCAGTTACTCCATCAGTAACCGCATACTGTGTATTCGCTTCGGCATAACCACCAATTGCTACCGGAATTTTACCGTATTGCAAAAACGGACGATTATAAACTGCATCTAAATTCAATTGCATTTTTGCTGTATCAGTTGGAGTCCTTTTTACTTTACTTGTATCAATTTGAGAAAAAGAAAAATGAGTTGTAAAGATTAGAAATACGACAATAATTAAATGCTTCATAAGATTAAAGTTGGATGTAAATATTTTCATTATCAGTTGTGGTCAAGAATGATTTTAAGTTGGTTTCCGCAGGGCCTGTTGTAACTTCTCCTTTAGGATTGAATTCTGCACCGTGACAGGGACACACCATCATGGTTTCATGTGGAGAAAGTTCGCAACCTTGATGTGTACATTGTAGGTATAATGCCTTGTATTCATTTTCGTTTAGTTTGTAAATAGCAATCGGGAACTGTGTGTTTTCAGGCTTGACTAAAATAAATTTCTGTTGAATGGTTTTATCTTTTTTTACGACTGCAAACTCAGATTTTTTAATAACTAACTTGCTTTCCTTAACAGTAACATTAGTAATATACTTTTGCGGAGTACATGCCTGAAGTAACCATGCAGCACCAATACTTCCTGCACAAGTTAAACAAGCTGATTTTATAAAATCTCGTCTTTCCATTAAAGGCTTTCTAAAAATTTGATTAATTTTTGTTTTTCGCTCTCAGATAAGTTTTGGTAGTTCGTGTTACTTTGTTGTCCCTCTCCACCATGCATTAGAATAGCTGATTCAATTGATTGCGCTCTGCCGTCATGCATTAAGAAATAATTTCCGCCCTGAGAGTTTTTGGATAAACCCAAACCCCATAAAGCAGGAGTTTTCCATTCATAAGTTTTAGCAGAACCTTCGGTGTAATTATCATCTAAACTACTTCCCATATTATGTAACAACAAATCGGTATAAGGTGAAAATGTTTTGTTTGAAAGTGCTGCAATGGATGATGTACCCGTTTTTAATTCCGCCTTATGGCATTTTTCACAGCCAATAGACATGAAAACTTGTTTGCCTGATTGAACCTCATTATCATTTTGATTACGTTGTATTGGTGCTTTTAGCGTTTTTAAATAGAAAACAACATTGTGAACAGTTGTATTTGTTACTTCAGGATCGACTTCAAGTTTTGAATAGGTATCATATGGTTCAAACGATGTATTGATTCCCATGTCTTGATTGTAAGCATTTGCTGTTTGTTGTAATAAATCATAAGCAGCTCCTTTCTTCCCGAATCTTCCGATGTATTTACCTCCCTGAGAAATTGCGTTTGCCCTTAATTGGCAATAAGACGGAACGTTTACCCAATTTGGCACTCCTGAAATTCCATCGGCATCAGCATCCGTTGGATCAGACATAGCAATCAAATCTGCATCCGAAACAGCATCTAAGAATCCTAACCCGGTATTTGCAGGTGGAAGTATTTTTGAAAAACCCACACCGCTTGGTAAGGTTTCAGGCGTGTAACCCGGTATAGCTCTATTTTGTAATTGTGGTGCGCCTAAGCTCAAATATTGATTCCCTGTACTATCTATCTGTCCAAAGCGAGTTAAGGTCGTAAACGGATGCCCCTTGCCATCCCCTGCATGACAAGAACCGCATGAATTAGCAACGAAAATTGGCCCGAGTCCATTTTGTGGGGTGAAAATGTCATCATTGAAAGCAACATCTCCCTTTAAGAATTGTTGTGTTTCTGCCGTTGATAAGCCCTCCACAGGCCCATCCAATAACTCGTCATCCTTTGGTGTAGGCGGCATAATTTTCTTACATCCAATAACTACCAGTAGCAAAACCACTACTGTTAAAAGTGTCTTTTTCATCTTTTAAATGTTTTGGCAAAGCTGATTATAATTTAGAAGATTAAAATTATTATTTTTGGCATACCAAAAAGATAATTTATGAGACCTGAAACGATAGAGAATTACTTAAAGACGATATATAACCTGTCTTCTAATAATACCGCTGTAGTGAGCAATCAAAAAATTGCAGACAAACTTAGTTTAAATCCGGCAACAGTAACTGAAGGTTTGAGGAAACTACACGAACTAAAATATGTGGTTTATGAAAAATCCTATGGTTCACGATTAACCGCAGCAGGTTCTAAATTGGCATTGGATATTGTAAGAAGACACCGAATTTGGGAAACTTATCTTGCAAAAGAATTAGGGTTTGGTTGGGACGAGGTACATGCTATTGCGGAAGAGTTAGAGCATGTAAACAATGTAAAACTGATTAATAAACTGGCTTCTATTCTTGGTAATCCAACTTACGACCCGCACGGTGATCCAATTCCGGATGCCAAAGGGAAAATTCAAAAAAGCAATTTCATTAAATTATCCGAGACAAAAGTAAAGGGAAATTATAAAGTAATGGGTGTAACCGATCATTCGCCAACGTTTCTAAAATATTTGGAGAAGCATGAATTAATTATCGGTGCAGGCATAAACATAAAGACGATTGAGGATTTTGATAATTCAATTATACTTGTGTGTCAAAAGAAAGAAGTTAGTATTAGCCCTAAAGCAGCTGAATGTATTATTGTTCAAACCATTTAATTTTGGTACGCTGAAAGTATCTCTTTCAAATCCGAAGGTATTTCCATTGGCTTTAAAGGTGGTACGTTCGCTCCTCCGGAATTACCAAGAGGTATCTCGCCAACAAACGATTTTACACCGCCAACCAATAAGCGTGGTATTTGACCAAGTATTTCCTTCGTGTTTTTTATTCGGAAAGCAAACAACAACATTTGCCAATGCGCTTGTGAATGCTCAATAGGATAGGCTTGTCCGAGAATGTGCGCTCTTTCGAGGTGTTGCCATGATGTTTGCAATTCCCCTTTTCTGAAAGTTTCTTTCGACTTTAGCAACTCATCGGTTACGTGCTTTTTTAAACCCTGTGGAATTTTAAAATGCAATTTCATTTATTAAATTTTTCAATTTCAATTTGTGTTTTTATTATCACTAATGCGGTCAAAGATAGTTTCTCCAATTCTTCCTTTTTTGAAAGAGTATTGTGTTTTAGAATAAACTGAATTATCTCGTTCCTTGAAATTTGCATTAATGAAATTTAATATTTTGTATCCTAACTGCGTTCAAAATTGCGACCAATGCAACTCCCACATCGGCAAATACAGCTTCCCAAAGGGTAGCTACTCCTCCTGCACCCAATGCAAGCACAATAATTTTAACCACCATTGCCATTGTAATATTTTGCCAAACACTTTTTCGGGTTACTTTTCCAATCTTAATTGCTGTAACAATTTTTGAGGGTATATCATTTTGAATCACAATGTCGGCTGTTTCAATAGTAGCATCGCTGCCTAAACCTCCCATTGCAACTCCTGCATCTGCCAAAGCTATTACCGGAGCATCATTTACACCATCACCAACAAAAGCAATGATTCTGTTTTCATTTTTTAATGCTTGTACTTTATTGACTTTATCCTCCGGTAACAAATTTCCGAAGGCATTATCTATTTTTAGTATTTGTGCTACTTTATCTACAACCGTTTGTTTATCGCCTGATAGCATT
>JAEUTT010000552.1 GCA_016787165.1 Bacteroidia bacterium
GCTAAAATTAAAGCTAATTCCGAAGTTGTACTGCTTTCACCTACAGGTACTGGTAAAACATTAGCTTTTTTATTACCATTAATTGACTTATTAGATAACAATTGTACCGAAATTCAGGTATTGATAGTAGTTCCTTCGAGAGAGCTTGCCATTCAAATTGAAACTGTTATACGTGAAATGGGAGCAGGATACAAAGCAAATGCTGTTTATGGCGGACGAGCAGGTTCAGTAGACAAAATAGAGTTAAAACACCGACCAGCAATTTTAGTAGGTACACCAGGCAGGCTTGCCGACTTATTAAGAAAGGAAGCATTCTCAACTGAGTTTATTCAAACATTAGTGCTTGATGAGTTTGACAAATCACTTGAAATAGGATTTGAAAATGAAATGATTGAAATTGTAAAACTGCTGCCTTTTCTCAAAAAAAGAGTGTTAACATCTGCAACTCAAGCTATCACAATCCCTTCATTCATCGGGTTAAAAAAGCCAATTAGCATTAATTATTTAAATACCAAAAGCACTTTATTAAAGGTTAAACTTATTCAATCGAGCTCAAAAAATAAACTCGAAATACTATCAAAAACAATAGAGCATCTTAAAAACCAACCAGGAATTGTGTTTTGTAATTTCAAAGATACCATTCAAGAAGTAAGCGATTTTTTTGAACATGCTGGCATTGAACATGGATGTTTTCATGGAGGAATGGAACAATCCGATAGAGAACGGGCATTGATAAAATTTAGAAATGGAAGCTATTCTGTTCTATTAGCAACAGATTTAGCAGCTAGAGGCATTGATATCCCGGAGCTGAAATTTATTATTCATTATCAATTACCTTTTAAAAAAGAAGAATTTACTCACCGAAATGGCAGAACAGCTCGTATGAATAGTAATGGAACTGCCTTTGTAATAAAATGGGAAAATGAAAAATTACCCGATTTTATTGAAGAATTAAAACCTGAATTATTTACGTTTAAAGAAAATAATTTGCCTCCTCATTCAAAAACAATTCATTGGCAAACACTTTATATTTCTGGAGGACGAAAAGATAAAATTTCAAAAGGTGATATTGCAGGATTATTTTTAAAACAAGGAAATTTAGAAAAAGAAGAGTTGGGTTCAATTGAACTTAAAACCGACTGTGCTTATGTTGCAGTAGAAAAGTCAAAAGCAAACAAAGTAATTGAGTTAGTAAACAACGCTAAACTAAAAACAAAAAAAATAAGAGTTAGTATTATGTAACACTTAAAATTTCAATTGTTTGATTGTTAAATACAAATTGTTTTTGTGATGAAGCATTCATTAATGCCTTTCCTATTGGCGATAAAGCCGATACAAAATAATAAAACTCATTTTTAATTTCACATTTTCCGGCACTTATAGACAAATAATAATTACCAGCACTTGTTTTTACCAATGCTCCTACTCCAATTTGCTTGTTTATAATGTCGGGGGTAATTTTGGCTAAAATTTGCTTTGATTTTTCAAGCTCTTGAAATTGAATACCTAATTTTTCTTGTTCCAATTGAGCCATTGCTCTACTTGTCTCATGTTTATCACCAGCACTGCTTTTACTGTCATTATTTGCTGATTCTTTGGCTAAGAGCTGTGCACTTTCAATTGTTTGTTGCTTCAAATGTATGTATTGTAAACAATAGTGATAAAGCTCTTTTTTAATTTCCTGATTCAATACGATTTATTTTTTCATTATTTTAATCACTTTAAATTGACCTTCAGTAGCTGTGACTTTGATAAAATAAGTTCCTGGGGCTAATCCACTTGTGTTGAATTGTTCTGTGTCTTTCATTACCAAACCATTTATTTTGCTACCTAAAACATTATAAATTTCTACTTTCAATTCTGATAAATTTGTTGCTTTAATCTGAAAATAATCCGAAAACGGATTAGGAAAAACATCAATATCATTAAAAGAAGAAGCGTGATCATTAGTTGACAATAAAATGCAGTTGGCAATAATTTCAGGCTCAGTGTTACAACCTGAAGC
>JAEUTT010000366.1 GCA_016787165.1 Bacteroidia bacterium
TATTCAACGGGGTTACAAACAGGCTCAGCAGAAGGCATTTGGGCAAATGTAAATATCACCCAAAATACAGAATATGTATTAAGTTATTTTATTAGAAAAGCAACATTTGGTGCCGCTTCTGTAAATAATTTTTATATTAAATTGGTTAAAACAAGCGATGGTGGATTTACCCCAAATAATAATTCTACAATACTTACACCCACAACACAGCAAGTAATAGCGCACAATACCAATATTTCGCATACCAACTGGATTGAATACAAAGTTTGTTTTACTGCCGATGAAGATTTTGATGTTGTTTATATACACCCCGAATCAAATGGTGGCGGTGGTGCAGACCAGTGGATTCAGTTTGATGAAATACAAATCACTCCATTAACGGTAAATGCCGGAAACGATTTAGCGGTAAGTTGTACCGGTTCAGGAACTATTGGTGCAACATCATGTACTCCCATACCGGGTGTTACATATAGCTGGTCGCCAACGTATGGATTAACAGACCCAACAGCTGCCTCTACAACGGTAAACCCTGTTTATGCAAGTACTACTTATACTTTAACAGCAAGTGTTGACGGAACCAGTTGTAGTATTACTGATGAAGTATTGGTAACCGCAAGTAGCGGTAGTGCTTGCTCAGGCTCATTGGTTATTTCTACTGCCAATGGGAATACTTCTTATACAGGAACCAATACCATCAGCGCTTCCACTGTTGCCATAAATAATAATGTTACCATTGTTAGTGGCACTACAACTATTACAAGTGATGATGTTCGCATATTTACAAATGTTAGAATAGTAGTAAGCAATGGCGCTACTTTAATAATAGACGGAGCTTGGTTGCATGCCTGCAACCCTTGTGGTGGAATGTGGGATGGAATTCATTTAGATGCCGGTGCTACATTACAAATTATTAATTCAAGTGTTATTGAAGATGCTGCAAATGCAATTCTTACTACATCGGGTACCGTGCCATCCTACACCATTGATAAAGCTATTTTTAATAAAAACACAATAGCAATTAAAATACAGGCCAACTCAAATGATATGAGTGCCAATGTGATTAAAAACACCATTATCACTTGCCGACAGCTTCCTGCGCCAACAGCAGCCGCTGATTTTGACGCTAATTTTGGAACCATAAAATCAGCATTAGAAACCAATACCACCTCCTCTTTATTATCTTATCCTACATTTAAAACATTGGCCAACGTGCGCTCTGCAAAAGGAATTGAAGTTGCAGGCATTTCAAATAGTACCAATTATTTAAAAATTGGCGATCCTACCAGTACTACAGGAAATGCCAATTTAAACATATTTGATAATTTGGATTATGGAATTCATTTAACCGCTTCGCGATGCGATGTTAAAAACACCACATTTCAAAACATGTTAGGAATGCAACCTGTTGCTTTTTGTTTTCCTACACCTTGTATTTATGATCCGTTGGGAGTGGGAATATTTGCTCCTACGCAAACTGAGTACAATTATAATTTTTTACTTATTGGTGGAAATGGTAGTGGCTACCAAGGCTGCTCATTTATAGATTGTTTTAGAGCTGCCGAAGTAAATAATTATTGGTACATAGATGCATACAATAATTACATTAACTGTAAAAACACCCCTTCAATAGTTAACACCTCCGTGCCTAGCCCGGGAAGCAATGGTTTTTATTTTAAAAACACAAAAGAAGCTACCGGAATTTATAACAATACATTTAACAATATTATAACTGCTGTGTATGTAGCACGAAACACTGCCGGAGGTGGAAGCCTAAACCCTGCAATTATTATTGACGAAAATTATTTTACAGCCAACGATGATGGTTATTGTTCACAAGCTGTATTACTTACCGATGTAAGCGGGAATAGCATTACAGGAGCACAACAAATATATGTGCGTAATAATACTACCGAAGAAATAAACAATGGAATAAAAGCCACACATATAAAAAACAATGCTATTATATATGATAACATTGTTGGCTTACGCTATAATTCCGGAAGTACAGCTTACAGTGGTATTATGCTTGAAGGGTGCGACAAGGCAGAAATAAAAAACAATGAAATTTATTCTAACCAAAGTACATACGGTTCCGGCAACTGGAATTTACGAGGCATTTATGTAAAAACAAGCACCAATAATAAAGTGTATTGCAATGTACTGTACAGCTTAGGACAATGTATGACCTTTGAAGGCACCTGCACAAGTGCAACAGCAAGCGGCTATGGAATTTTAAGCAACAGCATGGACAATGCACGTACAGGCTTAATGCTACGCTCTAGTGGTATTATTGGCACACAAGGCAATAGCACCACACCAAGCGGAAATACTTGGAACAATTCCTTTACATTTAGTGATGGTAGAACTTATACTCAAAGCACAAACAATGCTAATACCGCTTCTATCCTTTACTGTACTGCGGGGGGAAGCACCTTTCCTCCACTAGGGACGAACTATAGAAACGGTGCTCCTGGTACAGAATATTTTACAGGTTTTGGTGGCGGGTTAATAACCGCAACAGGAAGCACTATTAGTTGCCCTACAGAGGAATTGCCGGAAGAATACCTACTAAATGCAAATGGCGCAAAATCATTTAAATCAATGAATGATGAATATGCTCAGCAATTAGTACAATTACTAATGTACGGTAATGAGCAGAACTATTTGCAGTTTAATGCACAGCAGTATTTAATACAGCAGTTTATTTACAAAGAACTAAATGAAGATGCCGCTTTATTAAATGACAGCACTTTGAATGCATTTTATTCAGCTAATCAAAGCTCATCTATTGGCTTATTGTTTTCAATAGATACAGCGATGGGCTCAGGTAATTATTCTGAGGCTTTAGCTTTTCATCAAAATGTAACCACCGCTAATACCGTTGAAGAAAATCAATTACAGTTCAATGATTTATATTTAAATAAAAAAGATACTGCCATAGCATATACTCAATCGGATGTGGAAGCACTGTATGCAATAGCCAACCAATGCGCTTTGCAGGGAGGAAATGCTGTATATCAAAGCCGTAATTTATTAATGGCAATTGAAAACCGTGTAATTGATTTTATTGAAAATTGCGATGAAATAAACAATCAAAACAATGATAGAAGCGCTAATTCAATCAAGCAATTACCTAGTACAGTACGTTTATACCCTAACCCTAACAATGGAAGCATGACATTGGAATATTCTTTAAAAGAGAATGAAACAGGAATGTTTAATTTATACAACATTACAGGTACATTAATATGTTCACATCCATTGCAAAAAAATAATCCTAAATTATTCATTAACAATGATGAATTAGAGGCAGGAATATATCTTTATGATGTAAGCATTAATAACAAAAAAATAAAAACAGATAAAATGGTTATCATTAAATAAATGCAATTTATCTTTCTATTTAAGCGCCTTTACACTAAATTTGTGTAAAGGCGCTTTTATGATGAAGCAATTTGTAAATATATTGATCGTATTTATTTTGTTTTATAACACTAAAACAAAAGCACAGAATTTAGTGCCCAATCCATCTTTTGAAACATTTATAGAGTGCCCAGATACAAGTTTTTTACAATTTTACACACTATTAGATTCTACTTGGCTTCAGTTCAACTCTGTTGATTATTACAATACATCATGTTCCTCATCCATTTATAATTCTATCCCTACAAACAGATTCGGACATCAAGATACACGCACTGGCAATGGTTATGTTGGGCTAATCGCTTATTATCAAACTACAAATTTATCTAGAGAATATATAGAAATTAAATTAACTAATGCCATGATTGCAGGGCAAATTTATTATGTGCAATTTTACACAAGCCTTGCAGATACAAGAGAATATGCAATTGAAAACATTGGCGCATTGTTCACAGATACTTTATTTAACCCATTTCCTCCCCCTAGCTATAACTGGCAGACAGGAGTACCTCAAATTGAAAACCCTTCGGGCAATATGCTCAACGATAAAATTAATTGGGTGCCAATTAATGGTTCTTTTGTAGCACAAGGCGGAGAACAATACATGACCATTGGTAATTTTAAAAATGATGCGCAAACTGTTACCCAATATTTTGGAGGCACTGCTATAAATACATTAGGCGCCTATTACTATATAGATGATGTGTATGTAGGAACCACACCGCCTGTAAGTATAAATGAAAATGATAAAAATAATTTTAATTTTAAATTATA
>JAEUTT010000007.1 GCA_016787165.1 Bacteroidia bacterium
ATATATGTAGTTGATTTTGTTTATTATTTATACGTTGTAAGTTACAAATAAATGTCAAAAGTTTGGTAGAAATTTTTTTTGATACTTATTACGTTTATTAGATAAAAATTAATTGCTTACAATTTTTATATTCTGTATTTACAAAGTAGAGAATGAAGCGAGTTGTAATATGCTTTTAAATTGATTAATGTTATTTCTGGATTTTGTTCATTGGGTATTGTGATAGGCATCTCTTCTATATATTTTGATAATTCAGGATATTGACTATTAATTAACATTGTTATTTTTAGAATTTTTGCGTTTAATTCTTTTTCGCTCCTGTCGTTTAAATTCTTTTTCTCATTATTATTTATGCTTGGTTTTTGGTCCATTTTTTTTTGTTATCTATTAGTTATACAAACAATGTGATTTTAATCATATTGTTTTACAAAACTAAACTTTAACAGACTTTAAGTTATTATACAATTTATAGAAAGAGATACATTATTCTCACTTTTGGAGATGTTAGTAAATTACGAATGTTACTATTCAAAGATTTGCCTTTATTTAGGAGTTAATCACTAACTCCGCTACTTCTTCACCAACCAAGCTTCCTATTGCAACACCCATTCCTCCCATACGTACTGCACAGAAAATGTTTTTACTACTTGCTTTTACAATGCTTTTTTTCTCAGGACCAACCCCCATTATTCCGCTCCAACGCATTTCAATTTTATGTTTGGTATCAGGTAAAATCATTGTTTTTAAAATCTCTTCTAATTTATTTTGAACTTTATTGGTAAGCCCAAATGCTGTAGTTTCCTCTGCTTTAAAATCTAAATTTCGACCTCCTCCTAATAAAACTCTATCTCCAATATTTCTAAAATAGTAATAACCTTCATCATAATGAAATGTCCCTTTTAGTTTTAAATTTTTAATTGGTTCTGTGATTAAAACTTGAGCTCTTGCAGGAAATACGGGGTAGTCAGGTAGTAATTGTTTGGCAAACCCATTGGTTGCAATAATTACTTTTGGCGTAGTAATGACCCAGCCATTTGAACAATGGATGCCTACTTTTTTAGTGTCGTCTTCTACTTTTAGTACATCAATTCCATTGATGATTTCTACATCTAAATCTCTCACTTTTGCAATGAGCGTTTTTATCATTTTTCCTGTATCTATTTGTCCTTCGGCAGTATTTAGCAAGAGGTGTTTTACATTCTTAAATCCAAATTTTTTTATCGCATTATCAGCGCGAGTATAGGTGTTTTTTTTGCCGATAATTTGTGAAGTACGTTTGTTTAAGTAATCAATTTTCTCTGCGCAGGCATCATACTTATGATTGTCATCAAATACTTCATATCCTCCCCAATTATGAAAATCAATGGCTTTGTCACCCAAATTTTTTCGAAGTCGTAGTAAGCCTTTCCATCTTTTTTCTACCAATGAAAAAATTTCTTGCTCTGAGTTGCTTTTTAAATCACTTAATAGTTCACTCGGGCTACCAAAACAAGCAAATCCTGCGTTTTTAGAGCTGGCACCCATTGGAAGTAAACCTTTTTCAAGTATTAATATGTTCAATTTTTTTTGCTTTTGCTTGAGAGATAGTGCAGCATTTAAACCAACAATTCCACTACCTATTATTACAACATCAATTTTACTTAAATAACTATCTTTTTCCCAGTAACTTAAATACATAATCGGTTAAATTTTTAAAGTAAATGTATTATATTTTGATTTAACATTGAATTCGAAATTTCTTCATTTCTTTTGTTGAATTTTCAATTGAAATCATTCTTTTCTTATTGTATTGATAAACAGTTGATTATACTTCCTTTAGAATGGCAAAATAATTGCTTCGTGTACCCTAATTTTATATATTTGTTACCTTGTTTTAATGAGGACGTTTATTGATGATTGAAGAAAATATGATAAATATGCTATTCCATAAAAAAATGATAAGAAGGCTTGTGCTTTTTTTATGCCTATTTGTTTCTGTTAATGGAGCGTTTGCTCAATGGGATTATGCAGTAGCTGGAACTGTAAAAAAAAATAAAAAGAAATTAGATGGTGCTGTTGTTACACTCATGAAGGGAAGTGTGCAGGTAAATCAAATTGTTACTCAAAGTAATGGTCGTTTTAGCCTAAAATTAGATCAAAATGCAGAGTATACTCTAACAATCGGCAAACCTGGGCATATTACTAAAAAGTTTTATTTTAATACAAAAGGAATTCCTGAAGAACGTGCTAAAGAAGCGTTTGGTGGACAAGATATTGAAGTAAGTATTTTTGAAATGCCTAAAGATCCTGGTGTTCAATCTCAAATTAATTCAATTTTGAGTCAGCCGATGGCTAAGTTTTATTATGATGATAAAATAAAAGAAATAGAGTACGATAAAGCGTATTCGCAATCAATGCAAGATGCTTTAGCGAAATTGGCTCAGGTAGAAAAAGAAGCAAATGCTAAAGCGGAGGAAGAAGCTAAAAAAACACAACAGTTAGAAGCTGCGGCTGCAAGTCAGTATCAAGCTGCGATAGCAAAAGGAGATGCCGCATTTAATAAAAAGGATTATGCCACAGCTCGTGCTGCTTATGAAGATGCATTAAGTGTTAAAAAGGGTGAGCCATATCCATTAGATAAAATAAAAGAAATAGAAAAACTTCAGGCAGATGCAGCTAAAAATGCCGCCTTAGAGGCCGATTACAAAGCAGCTATAGCAAAAGCAGATGCGGCACTTGCTGCTAAAAATTATGATTTTGCTAAAACAAATTACAATGATGCTTTAAAAATTAAGCCTTCGGAAGCATATCCTAAAACTAAACTATCGGAGATAGATGCTTTACTTGCAAAAGATAAAGCGGATAAAGAGCTCAATGATAAATACAATGCAGCAATTGCAAAAGGCGATAAAGCATTGGCTGCAAAAGATTACCCTACAGCAAAAGCAGGATACAATGAGGCTATTTCATTAAAGGCATCTGAAAAATATCCTAAAGATAAAATTGCAGAAATAGATAAGCTAATTGCTGATGCTGCTAATAAAGAGAAAGCAGAGAAAGAATTAAACGACAAATACAATGCAGCTATTGCCAAGGGGGATAAAGCCTTGGTGGCAAAGGATTACTCTACAGCAAAAGCCGGTTACAACGAAGCATTAACCTTAAAAGCTGCTGAACAATATCCTAAAACCAAATTAGCAGAAATAGAAAAAGCAATAGCAGATGCAGCAGCAAAAGATGCAGCTGAAAAAGAAAAAATAGCCAAAGAAAAAGAGCTTAATGATAAATATAATGCTGCTATAGCAAAAGGCGATAAAGCGTTAAGTTCAAAAGATTATACAACTGCAAAAGGAGGATATAATGAGGCGATTTCATTAAAATCTGCAGAGCAGTATCCGAAGGATAAAATAAAGGAAATAGATGCTGCGCTTGCCGAAATTGCTGCAAAAGAAAAAGCAGAAAAAGATAAATTAGCTACAGAAAAAGCATTAACCGAAAAATACAATGCTGCTATAGCAAAAGGTGATGCCGCTTTGGGAATTA
This sequence comes from Bacteroidia bacterium, assembly GCA_016787165.1. Classification (GTDB taxonomy): domain Bacteria; phylum Bacteroidota; class Bacteroidia; order 2-12-FULL-35-15; family 2-12-FULL-35-15; genus 2-12-FULL-35-15. Next base: position 3,523 of record JAEUTT010000007.1, read on the forward strand.
AAAATTATGTAGCCGCAAAAACCGCATATACAGAAGCTGTTGCAATCAAATCTACTGAACAATACCCTAAAGATAAAATTACAGAAATTGATAAATTACTTGCCGATGCAGCTGCAAAAGAAGCGGCTGAAAAAGAAAAATTAGCAAAGGAAAAAGAGTTGAATGACAAGTACAATGCAGCGCTTACAAAAGGTGATAAAGCAATGACTGCTAAAACGTATGATGCTGCAAAATCAGCATATAACGAAGCATTATCATTAAAGCCGAATGAACAATTGCCGAAAGATAAAATTGCAGCCATTGACAAATTATTAGCTGATTTAGCTTCAAAAGATGCTGCTGAAAAAGAACGTCAAGCAAAAGAAAAAGAGCTAAATGATAAATACAATGCAGCTATCGCAAAAGGCGATAAAGCTTTTATATCTAAAAATTATGATGAGGCTAAAGCAGGCTATAATGAAGCGATAGCTTTAAAAGCTACTGAAAAATATCCAAAAGATAAAATTACAGAAATAGATAAAGCAATAGCTGATGCAGCGGCAAAAGATGCTGCTGAAAAAGCTCGTTTGGCGAAGGAAAAAGAATTGAACGAAAAATATGATGCAGCCATTAAAAAAGGCGATGCCGATTTTGTTTCAAAAAATTACGATGCCGCCAAAACTTCTTATAATGAAGCGTTGGCATTAAAAGCAACTG
>JAEUTT010000015.1 GCA_016787165.1 Bacteroidia bacterium
GGTTTTAATTATTTCTACTCCTCACGATTTGCCTAATTTTGAACGATTGTTAGGTGATGGAAAAAGTTTAGGATGCAAGTTTACATACGCTGTACAAGAAGTCCCTAATGGCTTAGCACAAGCATTTGTTATAGGCGAAAAGTTTATTGGAAAAGATAAAGTAGCATTGGTGCTTGGGGATAATATTTTTTATGGAGCAGGACTAGGTCGTTTATTACAAAAACATCAAGATCCAGATGGAGGAGTAGTTTTTGCTTACCATGTTTCTGACCCAGAACGATATGGTGTTGTTGATTTTGATGAATCAGGAAAAGTAATTTCTATTGAAGAAAAACCTACTCAGCCGAAATCAAACTATGCAGTTCCAGGATTGTATTTTTATGATAATTCGGTGGTTCAAATTGCAAAAGAATTAAAGCCTAGTCCGAGAGGGGAGTATGAAATTACTGATGTAAACAAAGAATATTTGAAACAAGGAAAATTAAGTGTTGGAATTTTGGATAGAGGAACAGCATGGTTAGACACAGGAACATTTCCTTCGTTAATGCAAGCAGGGCAATTTGTTCAGGTGATTGAAGAACGCCAAGGCTTACGCATTGGATGTATTGAAGAGGTTGCGTATCGCATGGGCTACATCAATAAAGAGCAACTAAAAAAACTAGCAGAACCATTGCTAAAAAGTGGTTATGGGGATTATTTAATGAAGTTAGCTCAATAGTAGTTTGTCAAATGTGTCAATAAAATAAAAATGATGATAAAAATTTTAGTTACCGGTGGAGCCGGTTTTATTCCAAGTTGTATAGCCGAAAAATTGGCTGAAAAAGCAGAAAATAGTTTAGTATTAGTAGACAACTTTTTAACAGGCCATCCTAGCAAAATCCCATCCTCTAAGCACAATAACATTAAGTTTATTAAATGCGATGTAAATAATTTTCAAGATATATCAAGTGTTTTTTACGCGTATCAATTTGATTATGTGTTTCATTACGCAGCAATGGTAGGTGTAAAGCGTACACAAGAGAATCCTGTTAGTGTATTGGAAGATATTTCAGGAATTAAAAATGTATTGATGCTTTCAAAAAATACTGGAGTAAAACGTGTTTATTTTTCATCATCATCCGAAGTGTATGGAGAACCAGTAGAGTTTCCGCAAAATGAACACACTACGCCATTAAATTCTCGTTTGCCTTATGCTATTGTAAAAAATATTGGCGAAGCATATTTAAAATCCTTCAAACAAGAATATGATTTAGATTATACCATATTCCGTTTCTTTAATACTTTTGGACCTAAGCAAAGTAAAGACTTTGTCATCTCTAAATTTATTTCAGCAGCCTTGAAAAATGATGACATAACTATTTATGGCGATGGATCACAAACGCGTACATTCTGTTATATCGATGATAATATTACCGCAACTACAAATGCGTTTTATCAAAATAAGTTTATAAATGATGTTGTGAATGTAGGAGGAGATACTGAAATGCCAATTTTGGAAGTAGCAAAGTTGATTATTAAACTAACAGGCTCACAATCAAAAATTATTCACTTGCCAGCATTAAAAGATGGTGATATGACACGCAGAAGACCAGACACTGCAAAGATGCGTCAATTGTTAAATTCAGAACCTTTAACATTAGAGCAAGGATTGAAAAAATTATTGAACAACACATCATATATTTTATAAGTTGATTCAGATAGCCTCATATCAAAAGCAAATAGAAGAAGCCATAAAACAAAGTAAATATGGCTCTAATCCCAAAGAGCTGTACGAACCTATAGAATATATTATGTCGCTTGGCGGTAAACGTATGCGACCGGTATTGGTTTTAATGGCTTGTGATTTTTTTGATGGTGATGTTGCAAAAGCAATTCATCCTGCATTGGCAATAGAAATATTTCACAACTTTACTTTGGTGCATGATGATATTATGGATAACGCTCCTTTACGTAGAAATCAGCCAACAGTACACGAAAAATGGAATAGTAATATTGCTATTTTAAGTGGTGATGCTATGATGGTGAAAGCCTATCAAGAAATTTGTAAAGTCGAGCAACAGCTTTTACCGGAAGTATTATCAGTATTTAATGATACAGCATTAAAAGTGTGTGAAGGACAACAAATGGACATGAACTTTGAAACACTTTCAAAAGTTAGTATTCCAACCTATCTAAAAATGATTGAGTTAAAAACGGCAGTATTGTTAGGAGGGGCTCTTAAAATAGGAGCATTGGTGGGTGGCGCACGTACAGAAGATGCCGAACAGCTTTATGTTTTCGGAAAACACATTGGTATCGCATTTCAATTACAAGACGATATTTTAGATGTGTATGCCGATACCGAAAAATTTGGGAAACAAAAAGGTGGCGATATCATTGCAAACAAAAAAACATACTTAATGTTAAAGGCCATGGAAATGGCAGAAAGTAATCGTTATATGAAAGAGGAGCTACAACAATGGATAGCTGCACCTCAATTTAATCCTGCCGAAAAAGTAGATGCCGTTACAAATATTTATAACTTTTTAAATGTGAAAGAATTGGCTCGAAACGAAATGAAAAAGCAATACGATATTGCAATTAAAGCTTTAAAAACGATTCCAGTTTCTGACGATAAAAAAAATATGCTTACCTCATTTGCCGATAGTTTAATGGTAAGAGAGGTTTAGCTTTTGAAATACGGCTAAAATGAAAAAATTTCTTTATGTTTTAGTTTTAATATGCTTTCTGTTTTCTTCTTGCGAAAAAGAAGACAAGTATAACCACGTAAAAGTAAGTGGCACTTTGGTTTTTTATTGTGACCAACCCTTTAATCCTGTTGAGGTTTCAATGATTGATTTAAACAGTTGGAACGGAAATGAATATTCAACAGTTATTAAAACAACTACGGATGCAACATCGTATTATTATTTTTTACTGGGTGCCAACTTGGAAAAATCGGCTGTTCCATACTTATTTTTTCACACAAATGCATATCGTACAATAAATCAAACTCCAACAATTAAAAATACAGATAGCAGAAACACCCAAAATATGGGTTCAATATTTATATATGGACATTGTGAGGTTTATTATAATTTTAGCGATATAAATGCTATTGGAGGGCTTGACTCGGTTGTGTATACAGCTGTGAATGGCTTGAAAAATTTTAGAAGTATAAATAGATCAATTGTATTTTCAAACAATTTTGCATATCAAGTATCAGGATTTGGGCTTGTTTCAGATCGAGATAATTATGTCGAATTGAAATTATATAAAAATGGCAATTTGGTTAAAACTCACTTAGATACCATACATCCTACTTATCCCGGGCAAGTGTATAGTGAATCAATAAGTTTTTAATCAAATTGCCATTAGGAAAAATTATTTCTGAATACTTATTTTTTTAACCTGTTTTGCTTCATTTATTTCTACTACAATAGAATACATTCCGCTTGTAAGATGATTGGTATTGTACCTTAAAATATGAGCCCCTTTTGTTTGTTCGCCATTCGAAATATTTTCGACCAGTTTCCCGGTTATATCATAAATAGAGATGTTTATTTTCGACTGTTTATCAAGCGTAAAACAGATGTTTGTAAATTCATTCGCAGGATTTGGATACACTAATAAATTCATAGTGTTATCTATATATTTTATTGATGTAGCCAATGATGGACCAAACGCTAAATCATCCACCAATAGTGTAGACTCTCCGTGCGGATCGGATCCTCCTACAAACGGTAAAATAGCAATTGTTGCACTATCAGGAGTTCCACTAAACATTCCATCATAATAGATAGGAGTATTAAAAACTCTATAGTTTGGTGCTGCAGTATCATTTTGATAAAATCCCCAACCTACTTGAACACCACTTGAAAACATCACCACACCAATAGTTAATGTATCATTATTTTGAGGGTTGAATTTATAATAACCGCTAAAAATAGTATCTCTAAAATTAACTGAAAAGCCGGGTAGTAAGTCTGATTGACCTTGTGGGCCTGCTAATAAATAACCTGGCTGTAAACCCATTGGAGTATTTACATTTTCAATTTTTGCAGCATAAAGTCCAGAATAACTATCTGTACTTTTGTTTACTGGTAAAGCGGGTGCTCCTGTAAAGTAAATATTTGAGCTGGTCCATGATACAGGCTCTTCATTTGTAAAAACACCCCAATTTTCTAAGTTGCCATTTGGAACAGGAGCCGTTGTTCCTCCCACAAAATGAATATCATCAACTATAACGTAACCTCCTGTAAATCCGGCATCCGGGTTAGTAGAGGTGAATCCTATAATTAAACTATCAGGTGTTAGTCCTGAACTGTAGTTGACTTTAAATGCTTTTCTCTCAAATACAGAAGTATTGTTGCCATAAATATGATACAAATCTTGACTGATAAAATTACCTCCGTTTTTAAACATCATTAATACCCAAGCTGAATCTCCTAAAGGAATATCATATTTGAAAAATGCAACCAATGAATCGGGTTTAGCATTAAAAGGAATTCCTCCTATAAAATTCCCCTCATCTGCATTTCCATAAAGAATAGCACCTGGTTCATTTGTATTTGCAGGGTTTCTTTCAATTTTTACTGCATGCGTTCCATTATGAGGTGCTGCCTGAGTAACAGAACCGTAAATTCTCCAGCCTAAAGGAAGTGTTTGGTTTGTTGTGTTCCAGTTTTCAAAACCCGAATTTGGTATTTGAGAAAAGGCTGTAAGGCCAATAAAAAGGCTTAAAATAGAGTAAATGTATTTTTTCATGTTTTAAAATTTAAGTGTTAATAATGAGCAATTTAATACTTTTTTGCAAAGAACAAAATGACGCTCGTCATATTAAATTCTTGCTTGTCGAAACAGCCTTATTTCGTTATATTTGTACCTGCCTGCCGTTAGGTAGGGCTTAAGTAAATTATACTCAATTATAAACGATGAACACATTTGTTACCGAACCTTACAAGGCAAAAAATAAAATAAGAATTGTTACTGCTGCATCACTTTTTGATGGACATGATGCTGCAATAAACATTATGCGCAGAATCATTCAAGCAAGTGGTGTTGAAGTAATCCATTTAGGACATGATAGAAGTGTGCAAGAAATTGTTAATTGTGCAATCCAAGAAGATGCGAATGCAATTGCACTTACATCCTACCAAGGTGGACACATGGAATTTTTTAAATACATGTACGACCTGTTAAAAGAAAATGGTTGCGGACATATCAAAATTTTTGGTGGTGGTGGCGGAACTATACTTCCAACTGAGATAGAAGAATTACATGCTTATGGTATTACACGCATTTATGCTCCTGATGATGGGCGAGCAATGGGATTGCAAGGTATGATTAACGATATGCTTGAAAAATGTGACTTCCCAACAGGTACGAACTTAAATGGAGAAGTAAAACATTTAAAAGAAAAAGATGTAAAATCAATTGCTAAATTAATTTCTGCTGCTGAAAATTTTCCAGCAGAATTTGCACAATTTAGTACCGAAATAGCGAATATCGCAAAAACAAAAGTTACTCCCGTACTTGGTATTACTGGAACGGGTGGTGCTGGAAAATCATCATTGGTGGATGAGTTGGTGCGTAGATTTTTGATTGATTTCAAAGAAAAAACAATTGCTATCATTTCTGTTGATCCATCAAAACGCAAAACAGGTGGAGCTCTATTAGGCGATAGAATTCGTATGAATGCTATTAAAAATGAACGCGTGTACATGCGCTCGTTAGCTACCCGCCAAAGTAATTTAGCCTTATCAAAATATGTAAAAGAAGCTGTTGAAATTGTAAAAGCTGCAAACTATGATTTAATCATTTTAGAAACTTCCGGTATCGGACAAAGTGATACTGAAATCACAGAACATAGCGATATGAGTTTGTATGTGATGACACCGGAGTATGGCGCAGCAACCCAATTGGAAAAAATTGACATGCTTGATTTTGCCGACATCATTGCATTAAATAAATTTGACAAACGAGGCGCATTGGATGCACTTCGTGATGTAAAAAAACAGTACAAACGAAACCATCAGTTGTGGGATGTAGATGATGATGTAGTTCCTGTTTATGGAACCATTGCTTCACAGTTTAATGACCCCGGCATGAATAAATTGTACAAAGCAATTGTAAACATGCTGGCAGAAAAAACCGGTGCTGATTTAAAATCTAATTTCAGCGTAACGGATGAAATGAGCGAAAAGATTTACATCATTCCTCCTCATCGTACACGCTATTTAGCAGAGATTGCGGAAAACAACCGCGGGTATGATAAATGGGTGGACGAACAAAAAGAATTAGCACAGAAATTATATTCTATCCGTAAATCTATTGAAGCATTAAAAGAATCAAAGGTTGAAGATAAAGATAGAATCATTAAAGGACTGGAAGAAACGTATGCACAAATTGGATTATCATTTGACGGACATAATAAACAGATTATTGAAGGTTGGGCTGATAAAGTTCAGCAATACAAAAATGAATTTTTTATTTTCAAAGTGCGCGATAAAGAAATTAAAATTCAAACGCATTACGAATCATTAGCACATACACAAATTCCAAAGGTATCAACACCACGTTATGAAGCATGGGGCGATATTTTAAAATGGAACTTACAAGAGAACGTACCGGGGGAATTCCCTTACACAGCAGGTGTGTTTCCATTTAAGCGCGAAGGAGAAGATCCAACACGTATGTTTGCAGGTGAAGGTGGACCGGAGCGTACCAATAGACGTTTTCACTATGTGAGTTTAGGAATGCCTGCACACCGCTTGAGTACAGCATTTGACAGTGTTACCTTATATGGACAAGATCCAAACATTCGTCCGGATATTTATGGAAAGATCGGCAACTCAGGAGTTTCCATCTGTTGTTTAGATGATGCTAAAAAATTATATAGCGGATTTAATTTAGCTGATCCGAAAACCTCGGTATCCATGACCATTAACGGTCCGGCAGCTATCTTAACCGGATTCTTTATGAATGCGGCTATCGATCAACAATGCGAAATTTATATTAAAGCAAATGGTTTAGAAAAAGAAGTCGAATCTAAAATTCAACAAATCTACAAATCAAAAAATGTAAATCGTCCGAAATACCAAGGACCACTGCCCGAAGGAAACGATGGTTTAGGTTTAATGTTATTGGGCGTTACGGGCGATCAAGTATTACCGAAAGATGTATATGAAAAAATTAAAACAGAAACTATTGCTGCTGTTCGTGGTACTGTTCAAGCCGATATTTTAAAAGAAGATCAGGCACAAAATACATGTATTTTCTCTACTGAATTTGCATTGCGTTTGATGGGTGATATGCAGGATTACTTTATCCAAAAGAATATTCGCAATTTTTATTCTGTTTCTATTTCAGGCTATCACATTGCCGAAGCAGGAGCGAATCCTATCACACAATTAGCATTAACATTATCAAACGGATTTACATACGTTGAATATTATGTAAGTCGCGGAATGGACATCAATAAATTTGCTCCAAACTTATCTTTCTTCTTTAGCAATGGTATCGACCCCGAATATTCAGTGATCGGACGTGTAGCACGAAGAATTTGGGCAAAAGCAATGAAATTAAAATACAATGCGAATGAGCGTTCACAAATGTTGAAGTATCACATTCAAACATCCGGCCGTTCATTACACGCACAAGAAATTGATTTTAATGATATTCGTACAACGCTACAAGCATTGTATGCTATTTATGATAATTGCAATTCATTACACACCAATGCGTATGATGAAGCAATTACAACTCCAACTGAAGAATCGGTTCGTAGAGCAATGGCCATTCAGTTAATCATTAACCGTGAGTTAGGGTTAGCAAAAAATGAAAATCCATTGCAAGGTTCGTTCATCATTGAAGAATTAACCGATTTAGTGGAAGAAGCTGTATTGTTAGAATTTGAGCGTATAACAGAACGTGGCGGTGTATTGGGTGCAATGGAAACCATGTATCAACGTGGAAAAATTCAAGAAGAAAGTTTGTATTATGAAACACTAAAACATACAGGTGAATATCCAATCATTGGCGTAAATACCTTCTTATCATCAAAAGGCTCTCCAACGGTATTGCCAAAAGAAGTTATTCGTGCAACAGATGAAGAAAAGAATTATCAGATAAGCATGTTATCTGAACTTCAACAAGGGAATGCTGATAAATCAACAGCATTATTGAGAGAGTTGCAAACATTGGCTATTCAAAACAAAAATATTTTTGAAGGTATCATGGAAACCTCTAAATATTGTTCATTGGGACAAATTACCAATGCATTGTTTGAAGTGGGTGGACAGTATAGAAGAAATATGTAATCATGACAATTAGCTCAATATTTACCATATTGGGATGGGGATTTTTAGTGATATTTTTCATGGTTGTTTTGTTCTTTATTTTAATGGCTGAAAAAGTTATAAAACGAACAGAAACTACAATTAAAATAGAAAGGTTCCTAGAAACCATGATAGGAAGTTCCTTCAATATAATATTACATGGATTAGGAAGATTAGTATCGAAACAAATTGAAAATAGTAGATTAAAATTTATTTGTAAATATTGTGGCTATGCAGATGATGTACAAAGAGAATTTCGCATAAACTGTTCTAAAGATGCCTCAGGAATTAGTTATGAAGATAAATTCCCATTTAAATGTAGACATTGTCACAAAAGATTCGACAAAGCTTTTAAATATTGTCCTAGCTGCAAAAAAAGTAACAGTGGGTTAGTCAATGATTATTTTTAGTTATTCTCAAGGATTAAAATTATTTCCGAACAATTAAAAAATAAATGCTAAAAATAAATGCCTGCTTCAAAGCAGTAAAAAAATAAAAACCATGAAATCAAATCACGAAATCGATTACAAAATTTTAGGAGAAGAGTTACAAGCAGTAGAAATTGAACTTGATCCGAATGAAACCGTAATTGCCGAAGCAGGCAATTTTATGATGATGGACGATGGTATCCGTATGGATACTATTTTTGGTGATGGCAGCAAGCAGCAAAATGGGTTTATGGATAAATTATTTTCGGCTGGCAAACGTATGCTTGTTGGCGAGAGTTTGTTTATGACAGCATTTACCAATACAGGTAATTTTAAAAAACGCATCACGTTTGCTTCGCCTTATCCCGGAAAAATTATTCCAATGGATTTAAGCCAGTTAAACGGAAGAATCATTTGTCAGAAAGATGCTTTCCTTTGTGCTGCAAAAGGTGTAAGTATTGGTATTGAATTTCAGAAAAAATTAGGAACTGGACTATTTGGCGGTGAAGGATTTATCATGGAAAAACTGGAAGGTGATGGAATGGCATTTGTTCATTCTGGTGGGATGATTATTGAAAAAGATTTATTGCCTGGAGAATTAATAAAAGTAGATACCGGTTGTATTGTAGCTTTTACTCATAATGTAGATTATGACATCCAATTTATAGGCGGAATTAGAAACACTATTTTTGGTGGTGAAGGTTTGTTTTTTGCTACTTTAAAAGGTCCTGGAAAGGTGTGGATACAATCATTACCTGTGAGTAGATTAGCAGGAAGATTAATGGCGTATTCAAAAGGTGGAAAAGAGGAAGGAAGTATTTTAGGAGGTTTAGGTCGATTAATTGATGGAGATAATAATTAATTTATTATCTTGGTATTAAATTTTTAAATTGTATAAACTTTAATTATAAAAATCATGAAAAAAATAATTTTAATGTTCATTCTGTTTTTTGCAAGCTATGTAACTGTAAATGCACAAACAGCTGATGCAGAAACAAGAGCAACAAATCAAACTAAATTAATGACAGATAATTTGTCTTTAACAAATGAGCAAAAAGCGAAAGTTTTTTTAATCAATCTTGAAAAAAACAAACAGGTTGATGCTGCAAAAGCAAAACATGCAAATCATAAAGAATTTAAAGTAGAGCGGGAGAAAATTAATGAACTTAGATACAAAGAGCTTGAAGCTGTCTTAACAGCCGAACAAAACACTAAATGGGCTCAATTAAAAGAAAAAGCGAAACAAATGAATAACGAAGATTCTAAATAATTAGAATTAAATTTCATAATAGCGTTTAGGTGTTTCCATCTAAACGCTTTTTTTTACATGAACATTTCATACACCAATATTCATTCTCATTTTCTCATTGAAAATGATGCTATAGGAATTAAAAATAGCTCGACAAATTTTTCTGACTTTACCACAGCTAAATATTGTTCTATAGGAATACATCCTTGGTACATAAAAGAAAAAATAGTGGAGCAGGAGCTTTTTTATATACAACAAAATTCAATCGCTAATAATGTATTGGCAATAGGTGAATGTGGCTTGGATAAACTTTCGGAAGTTGACTTTCAATTGCAAAAAAATACGTTTATTGCTCAGTTAAAAATATCCGAACAGGTAAAAAAGCCAGTAATTATACATTGTGTAAAAGCATTTGATGAATTAATTAAAATTAAAAAAGAGTTAAATTTAACTGTTCCACTGATTGTTCATGGGTACAATAATAACAAGCAAATAGCTGAACAACTCATTAAAAATGGCTTTTATATTTCCTTTGGAAAAGCTTTGTTAAAGCCTAATTCAAATGCAGTAAAGGTAATTTCAAAAATTCCGATGGATAAATTATTCTTAGAAACAGATGATGAGGATGTTTCAATTAAATGTATTTTTGAAGTAGCATCAGCACTATTGATAGTGAATAAAGATGAATTAAAAGAAAAAATATTTAGCAATTTTATAAAAACATTTAATATTAATTTGTCATTTCGACCATAGGGAGAAATCGTTTCAAGAAGAGCAGATTTCTTTCTACTCTACGTTTCGCCTGCCTGCTGGTAGGCAGGTTCGAAATGACAAAAAAACAAAAGGAATATGAGTGATTTAAAGTGGCTTTCGCGAACAGAATTATTGATTGGAAAAGAAAAATTAATGAAGCTTCAACGAGCTCATGTGTTGGTAGTGGGAATGGGTGGTGTAGGTTCATTTGCAGCCGAATTTATTTGTAGAAGTGGAATAGGTGAGATGACGATTGTTGATGGCGATGTGGTGGATCCAAGCAACAGAAATCGTCAGTTGCCTGCATTGTCTACAACACACGGTTTATCAAAAGCTGATATTATGGCAGAGCGTTTATTGGCCATTAATCCCGAACTTAAATTGCATGTGATAAAAGAGTTTATTACCCCAGAAAGAGCAGTGCAAATTCTTTCCAATAAATACGATTATGTGATAGATGCTATTGATAGCATTACTCCTAAAGTTACATTTATAAAAACTGCTTTTGAACACCAAGTTCGTATTGTGAGTTCGATGGGCGCAGGAGCAAAGTTGGATCCTACAAAATTACAGGTTGTAGATATTTCAAAAACATATAATTGTCCGTTTGCACAATATGTAAGAAAACGATTGAAAGAATTTGGAATTAAAAAAGGAATTAAAACCGTTTTCTCTCCTGAAGAACCAATTAAGGAATCATTAATGCTTACCGATGGGAGCAACTTTAAAAAATCAGCATACGGCACCATTTCATACTTGCCTGCTACTTTTGGTAGCGTCTGTGCATCAGTAGTAATCAGAGATTTAATGGAAGGATAATGAATATTAAACTTGAAACCGAACGACTTTATTTGCGTGAATTTTCAATTGAAGATGTTCAGTTATTGATTGACTTGAATGCAGATGAGGAGGTAACACGTTACACCGGTGATGGACCAGTAAAGGATCTGGAAGAAGCGAAGCGAATTTTAACTGATATTATTTTCCCTCAATACAAAAACAATATTGGTCGTTGGGCGGTACACTTAAAATCGAGTAATGAATTTATTGGCTGGTGTGGATTAAAAGATATCCAAGAAGATAATGAAGTGGATTTGGGTTATCGCTTTTTCAAAAAGCATTGGGGAAAAGGTTATGCAACTGAATCGGCAAAAGCTGTTTTGGAATATGGAGTAAATAAATTAAAACTGAAAAACATTATTGCACGAGCAGCTAAAGAAAATACTGCATCTATTCATGTAATAAAAAAGCTGGGGATGACTTATTTAAAGGATGATATATGTGCACATGACCCTGCCGAGGTGTATGTGTATTTGACAAAATAAACACTAAATTATTTCAAGTACTTTTTCGGGAGGTCGACCAACAACCGCTTTTTTGCCATTTACTATAATTGGTCGCTCAATTAAAATAGGATTTTCAGCTAAAATTTTAATCCATTCTTTTTCGCTGATAGTTTTGCCTTTGTATTTAGTTTTGTATAAATCTTCTCCTTTTCTAACAATGTCTTCTGCTTTTACTTTAAGCAGTTGAAGTAGTTCTTGAATTTCTTTTTGAGAAGGAGGTGTTTTTAAATATTCAATTATGTCGGCTTTAATCCCCTTTTCAGCTACAATGCTACAAACTTCTCTGCTTTTTGAGCAACGTACATTGTGATAAATTTTAACTGTTACCATATTCCATTAAATAAGATTTTATAAAGTCGTTTAATTCTCCATCCATTACTGCTTGTACATTTGATGTTTCATAATCGGTACGCAAATCTTTTACTAACTTATAAGGATGAAAAACATAATTTCTGATTTGTGAACCCCACTCAATTTTCTTTTTATTCCCTTCAATAGCAGCAATTGATTCACGTTTTTTACGCATTTCAATTTCAAACAATTGCGATTTCAAAAGTTTGATTGCATTTTCTTTGTTTTGTAATTGAGATCGGGATTCTTGATTTTTAATAATAATTCCGGATGGTTTATGATACAAACGAACAGCTGTTTCCACTTTATTTACATTTTGTCCACCGGCACCTCCGGCTCTAAATGTTTCAAATTCAATATCTGCAGGGTTTACATCTACTTCAATAGTATCATCAATTAAAGGGTAAACATATACAGAAGCAAATGAAGTATGGCGTTTGGCATTAGCATCAAATGGGGAAATACGAACTAGTCGATGAACCCCATTTTCTCCTTTTAGGTAGCCGAAAGCAAATTCGCCTTCAATTTCCATGGTAACAGATTTAATTCCTGCTACATCGCCTTCTTGGTAATCTACTTCTTTTGTTTTATACCCATTTTTTTCGGCATACATTTTATACATTCTCATAAGCATAGCAGCCCAATCACAACTTTCGGTTCCTCCTGCTCCCGCATTTATCTGAACAACAGCATTTAAAACATCCTCTGGTCCGCTGAGCATATTTTTAAATTCAGTTTCTTCTAAAAGTTTAAGTGTTGTTTGGTATTGAGCTTCTACTTCTTGTTCGTTGGCTTCGCCTTGCTTAAAAAAATCATACAAAAGCTCCAAGTCATCCATGTTAATCTTGGTTTGAGTATAGGATGCAGTCCAATTTTTTTTGATTTTAGTTTGTTTTAGTAACTCTTCTGCTTTTTTTGGGTCGTTCCAAAAGTTGGGTGCAAGAGCTTTTTCTTCTTCCTCTGCTATTTCACGTAATTTACGATCGATGTCAAAGATGCCCCCTCAGCGCTTCCGTGCGCTCTTTCAAGTCTTTAAGTTGGTCGCTTGTAATCATAGTGCGAAAGTACTAATTATTACAATCCATCTGTAAAATAACTTGTAATTTTGTTTTATTAATTTTGATATAAATGAAAACGGAACAAATTAAAATAGAGGGCATGACATGTGGTCATTGCCAAAAATCGGTAACCAAAATAATAGAAACTGTTTTGGGTATAATTTCATGTGAAGTGTCATTAGAAAAAGGAATAGCGATTGTTACATTTGATGAAAAAAAAACGACCAAAGAAGAAATTATAAAGTCGGTAAATGATTCTGAAATTTATAAGGCAAGTTAATCATGAAACAGTATAAACTATATGTTGGTGGTAATTTTGCTGAAACATCTACTCCATTAGAAGTTATCAATCCGTATACTCAAAAGACTTTTGCAACTACTTTTTTAGCTGGAGAAAAAGAGTTAGAATATGCAATAGAAAAGGCTATAGCGTTGAGAAGTGAATTGATAAGCATGTCATCCTACGAGCGGTATGAAATATTAATGCAAATTGCGAATGAAATAAAAGCAAACAGATCATACCTGGCTGAAGTGTTGTGTGAAGAGTCGGCAAAGCCTATAAAATATGCATTGATAGAAATTGAAAGAGCGGCACAAACATTTATTATTGCTGCCGAAGAAACAAAACGTTTGCCTAAAGAATATATTTCACTTGATTGGACCGATGCCGGAAAGGGAAAAGAAGGATTGGTGAAGCATTTTCCTGTTGGATTAGTTGCCGGAATAGCTCCTTTTAATTTTCCCTTGAATTTAGCGGTACATAAAATAGCACCTGCTATTGCTACTGGTTGTCCTATTATTTTAAAGCCTGCTTCATCCACTCCATTATCTACATTAGAGCTTGCTAAAATTATTGATAAAACAAATTTACCCAAAGGAGCTGTTTCAATACTTCCAATGAATCGCATGATTGGTAATAAACTTGTGACAGATGGTCGCTTTAAATTAATTTCATTTACTGGTTCTCCTGAGGTAGGTTGGGAAATGAAAAAAAATGCTGGAAAGAAAAGAGTTGTGTTAGAATTAGGAGGAAATGCTGCTGTAATTGTTACTCCATCTGCTAATATAGATTTAGCTGTTCAAAAATCTGTTGTAGGAGGCTTTGCTTATAGCGGACAAGTATGTATTCATGCGCAACGATTTTATGTACATGAAAGTGTTTTTGAAATGTTTTGCACTGTTTTTATGGATGCCACAAAAAAATTAAAATTTGGAAATCCATTAGAAGGCTCAACCGATATTTCTTCGATGATAGATGAAGAGAATGCAAAACGTGTGGAGTTATGGATAAAGGAAGCTGTAGGTAAAGGAGCTAAAGTTTTATTAGGAGGAAAGAGAGATGGAGTTAATGTGGAACCAACAATTATTACAGGTAGTTCAAAAGATATGAAAGTATGTGCCGAAGAAATTTTTGGACCAGTAGTAGTACTCGAAAAATATGAAAAAATAGAAGAAGCAGTTGAATTTGTAAACGATTCAAAATTTGGTTTGCAAGCAGGAATTTTTTCTGATGTGCTTTCGGAAATTGATTTTGTATTTAGTCGATTAGAGGTAGGTGGGATAATTGTAAATGACGTTCCTACATTTCGTGTTGATCACATGCCATATGGAGGAGTAAAAGATAGTGGTTTAGGAAGAGAAGGTGTAAAATATGCGATGTTGGATATGCTTGAACCAAAAATTTTAGTGAAGTAATGGTATATTTTTTTGTACTTCTTGGCTTACCCATTTCGATAATTTTGTAGCTCCTGCTAAATTAAGATGTTCTGTGTCTATCCACAAATTAGAGTTTTTGAAAATAATTTCTGGAGGAAAAAGAATGGTTCCCATTTTAGCATAAGGCGATTTTTTTATTTCATTTTCAGCATATTTTTCATAAGATGGAATGTATATAAAGTAGTAAGCAATATTATTTTTCTTTAAAAGTTCAACAATTTTAAGCATACACTTTTCATCCGAAAAATTTGTTTTTATTCCTTCTTGTGCATAAGTAATAGCTTTTTCTGTTTTAATGGTGTCTTTAAATACTTCCAAAAAGCTGTGTTCTTGGCTATTGTTATTGCTTAAGATTATTTTTTTCTTTTTTTGATAAATGGCAAAGTCGTTTGGGATTTTGTTCAAATGAAGTTGTTCTGCAATCGGTTGCAAAGCATTTATTTCGAGTTTTGGACCAAATATATATTCATCCCTTAGTTGGCTCCATCTACTTCTGATACCATCATAGAGATTAGAAAAGTATTTTTCCGAAAAATCGGGAGGGAATAATAAATCAATCGTAGGAGCAATTATTCCATAATCTTTATGCAATGCATCATTTTCATTTCTAAGCTCAATGAATACTACTTTGGGTTGTTTGTTTTGTATTAAATCTTTTAAAACTACAATGTCTAAATTTCTACCACCACCACAGTAAGCAATATTAGTGACGTTTAACGTTGTGTTTAAATTCGATTGTATACTATCTTCAATCAATTGGTCATTTATCCCACATCCAGTATGAGATGTTCCCATAAAAGCAATATCAATGTTGGTTTTGTTTTCAAAAATTCGGTGATAAATCCAAGAAGTATTACAATCTTGATTGTTTTTGTTTAAGTAGGCAAATGAGCGATTGTATGGTAATATAAAAAGCAATGCAATGATTGCAATAATGGGAAAGGAAAATATTAAAAGACGTGATAAAATTGCTTTCATACTGTTGTTTTAAAACTGAAAATAAACGAAACTGCTTGCATCATCTATTTCGCCAACTAAAAATATAATTAAAATAAGAGCATAATAGATTATCCACCTTTTTTGTTTTGTTTTGTTTTCTAATTCTTTTTCTATTCCTCTTTTTCTCCAGATAAAATCTAAGGAAACAAACAAGATGATGGTAAGTATCACCGTAATAAACTCTCTAATATCTAAGAATAAATAAAGAATTTCGTTCTTAAAATTTTCGAATGATGATAGTTGATAGCTTAGCTGAATAGGAATGTTTTTAATTGTGGTAACCGCATCAGCAAATGTATTTGCTCTAAAAAAGATAAGTGAAAAGGCATAAATTAAAAAAACTTTTACCGAATGAAATACATTAATTGCAGTGTTGTTTTTTATTAATTTGTTAATTTTTTTAATTGAGAATATAGAATCTTTTGTAAGCAATTCAATTATTAGAATGATTCCATGAAATACGCCCCAAAAAACAAATTTCCACGAAGCGCCATGCCACAAACCGCTAATTAAAAAAACAATAAAAATATTTTTGTATCGGTGAAATTTTCCATTTCTGTTTCCTCCTAAAGGAATGTAGATGTAATCTCTAAACCAAGTGTTTAAAGTGATATGCCATCTGGTCCAAAACTCATTCATTGTTTTGGCAAAAAATGGAGTATTAAAATTTTTAGTTAGTTTGAAGCCTAATAGTTTTCCGCTTCCAATTGCCATGTCTGAATATCCGGAAAAGTCGCAATAAAGCTGAAGTGTAAAAAACAAAGCGGCAAATATGCTAGACAAGCCAGTGTAGTTATTGGGAGAAGAGTATACTACATCTACATATGTAGCTAACATGTCGGCAACTACTACTTTTTTAAATACTCCCCATAAAATTAAACGTAATCCTTCTTTTATTTGGCCAGTATTAAATATTCGTTTGTTTTTGAATTGGGTAAGTAAATCGGATGCTTTTTCAATTGGGCCGGCAGCGATTTGAGGAAAAAATGAAACGAAAACAAAGTAGGTAATAGGATTTTGAATGGCATCTATTTTTTTTCGATAAACATCAATGGTATAACTCAATGATTGAAAAGTATAAAAGCTGATTCCTATCGGAAGAATAATATCTTTAAATGAATATTGGGTAGGCGAATTAAACTCATTTAAAAAATAGTTCACCGTATCAATTAAAAAATTGAAATACTTAAAATAAAAGAGTAAGCCTAAATTAATTGATAGGCTTGTTATAAGCCATAAAATCCTTTTCCAATTAGTTTTTGTTTTGCTGAGAAAGAAAGAGCTTGTAAAATCAACGGTTGATGTAAGCACAATCAAACCTAAAAAACGAATGTCCCACCAAGCATAAAAAAAATAGCTGGCTGTTAAAAGTAAAACATTTTGAATGCTTACTTTTTTAGTAGGTACTAGCCAGTATAAAATAAAAATGATGAAAAGAAAGAAAGCATATGCTGTGGAATTAAAAATCATTATTTTTTTATTTTTACGACAATATGCTAATATTATGTTGAGCCCAAAAATAAAAAATAATTACGGATAAGCATTTGTTATCCGTAATTATTTAATGGATGGGAAAATACCGCAATACAACTAAGCTGGCTTCTTTTTATCTTTTATAACAAAAACATTAAAGCCTAAACCAAAGGTAATTCTTAATTCTTCGAGTGAAATAGGGCTAGGAGCTTTTGAAAGATGTTGTCCGTACATGTATCGTGTTTCCATAAACAGGTGTGCGAAGCGTTGAAAATAATAGTTAAATCCAATACCTGCACTACCAACCGGACTTAAAACACCTTCATAGTATTTTTTATTCGATTCTCCATTAGCAATCATTGTTGAAGGTAGCTCAATGTAGGATGAAGTATAGCCAATACCTGGCTGAAGAATAATATAGGGATCAAAATAACCTTTTGTTTGAATGTGAAATACTGCACCAAGCATTACATTATGATCGTCTTTTAATCCCATGTATTGATCTGTTAAGCCATCACTTCCCAATAAGATATTGTAATCGCCTCTTATAGAAACTTTATTGTCGATATAGTACTCTAAATTCCCGTTTAGATGTACATTTTTGATGTTGCTCTTATACATATATCCCGACACAATGGATGCGCTGGCACGAACCAAATGTTTTTTGATAAATTGTTGTGATTCTATCTGTCCGAAAACTGCTAATGATGTAACTTGTAACACCATAAAAGCAAAAAGTATTTTTTTCATAACCGTATTTTTTTAGTTTATGATTGTTTTTTTTTGCGATGTTGATCCCACATATCAAATAAACGTACATTTAAGCTCATGTTTATAAGTAAATGGCCTTCAACTCCTCGTACTGCTTGTTTTTCAATGAGAACATCCTTTTTATTGTCGAATTCAAATACTTCTGCTTTAACATTGTATCCCAAATGCATCATGTATTGAGTAGTTAATGAAATGTCCATTCGGTCGTTTACATTGTAATGCGCTCCAACTCCAGCCTGAACAGCACTACTAAATTTATCTAAATAAAAATCAGAATTATTTTTCGACACTTTTGTATAGTCGAAACAATGTCCGGCTAACAAATAAGGTGTTACTTTACCTGAAAGCATTTCATAATTGAATGGATAGGTTAAAACGCTCCAACCAATGTGCCAATCAACTCTACGAGCAATACCGGAAATATCAGTAGTAATGTAATCCATGTACCAATCGGTATTTACACGATTAAGTACTCGAATTCTGAACTGGCCTCCGTAGCCAAATCCGTAAGCTCCATCATCGCTAAATGCACTGGCAGTACTTCTTACGCCAAGTGAAAAGTAGCCACTTTCTTTGTCTAGCTTTTCTCTTTCTTGAGCAATGTTCAAGAGTGGAAGAAATAGCATAAAGGATAAGATGAATTTTTTCATGTTGAGGAAAGATTAAGTGTGTTTCTTGTAGTAAAACTAATTATTTGAATTAAATATTGTGCAATAAAACAATTATTAACTTTGTAACATCATTAATTTAGAATGAATATGCTTAAACAAAATACTCATAAATCAATTATTCTTTGGCTTTTAACGGGTTGTTTTTTGATTTATTTAATGGTAGTGATAGGGGGAATCACACGATTAACCCATTCGGGCTTATCAATGGTAGAATGGAATATGATAGTGGGTTCTATGCCTCCTATGTCGGATGTTGATTGGCAAATTCCCTTTGAAAAATATAAGCAGTCGCCCGAATACCAACTTATTAATAATCAATTTTCACTAGATGAATTTAAATCGATTTATTGGTGGGAATATATTCATCGATTATTAGGTAGAACGATTGGACTTGTTTTTATAGTTCCATTTTTTTATTTTTTAATTAGAAAAAGGTTTGATAAATCACTTTTGAAAAAAATGGTAGTATTACTTGCATTAGGTGCTTTTCAGGGTTTTTTAGGATGGTTTATGGTGAAAAGTGGTTTGCAAAAAGAACCACATGTTAGTCATTATCGATTAGCAGCACATTTAATAAGTGCGTTTACTGTTTTTGGTTTTACATTTTGGTATGCATTAGATTTAATTTATCCGGTAAAAAATGATTTAAATGAAGAATTAAAATTGCTTGTAAAAAAATCAAAAATTATGTTTGGTTTAATTGTAGCACAAATTATATATGGTGGTTTTGTTGCAGGTTTAAAAGCAGGTTTGTTCTACAATACTTTTCCGGCAATGGGCGAAGAGTATTTTCCTGATACGATTTTGTCGCATGATTCTTTTGCTTCTAATATGTTAGAAAATCCGGCAGGAGTACAGTTTGTTCATCGATACTTAGCAATGATTGTGTTTGCTTACGTTTTATATGTATGGATTAATGCAAGAAGCAAAGCATTAACTATACTACAAACTAAAGCTGTTAATTTTATGGCAATAGTGGTAGTAGCACAGTTTGTATTAGGAATACTTACATTGCTTTATGCAGTTCCTGTATCGCTTGGCGTGTTACATCAAACAGGTGCATTCTTTTTATTTGCAGCATCGTTGTTTTTTATGCATGCATTAAAAAAGAATGCTTAATATTTTAAAAGTATTTAAAGTTGTGATTGTTTTTAATCGACTTTAAACTTTGATAAATTAGTTTAATCACATTTTCTACGTCCTGTTTGTGCACGCTTTCTACTGTTGTGTGCATGTATCTTAAAGGTAATGAAATTAGTGCAGAAGGAACACCACCAACAGAATAAGCAAATGCATCGGTGTCAGTTCCTGTTGCTCTTGAAGCAGCAGCTCGTTGAAAAGGAATTTTATTTTTAGTAGCAGCATTAATTACTAATTTTAATAAGTTATTTTGTACTGCTGGTCCGTATGTTAACACCGGACCTTTTCCACAAGCTAAATCACCACTTGCTATTTTATTCATCATCGGTGATTGAGTATCATGGCATACATCTGTGATGATAGCAACATCAGGTTTGATCGTTTGAGTAATCATTTCTGCTCCACGTAATCCTACTTCTTCTTGAACAGAGTTGGTAATGTATAATCCAAAAGGGAGTTTTGTTTTGCTTTCTTTTAATAAACGTGCTACTTCAGCAATCATAAATCCACCAATACGGTTGTCTAATGCACGACCAACATAATATCTGTCGTTTAACACCATAAACTCGTCTTCGTAAGTAACTACACAACCTACATGTATTCCAAGTTCTTCTACTTCTTTTTTTGTAGCACAACCACAATCTAAAAATATATTTTTTAAAGACGGAGCTTCTTCTTTTGTAGCATCTCTTACATGAATTGCAGGCCATCCAAATACTGCTTTAATGATACCTTTATCGGTATGAATGTTTACTCGTTTGGAAGGAGCAATCATGTGGTCGCTACCACCATTTCTTCTTAAATAAATAAATCCATCATTAGTAATGTAATGTACAAACCATGAAATTTCATCGGCATGTGCCTCAATAACCACTTTAAAGTTTGCTTTTGGGTTGATTACAGCAACAGCAGTTCCATAATTATCAATAAATGACTCATCGATGTATGGTTTGATGTAGTTTAACCATAATTTTTGTCCTTCACTTTCGAATCCAGTAGGTGAAGCATTGTTTAAATATTTATGTAAAAAATCAATAGAGTTTTTTGTTAAAATTGATGTTTCTGCTTTTTTTGTTGTCGATTTTTTTGCCATAGTTTTTAGGTTAAACTTTGATTGTTTTTGCTATACTAATAATTAGTTTTTAGCTGTTTTAGATGCTACCCAAATGTTTACCATTTCTTCTAACATATTCATTGGTACAGGTCCTGAAGTTAAAACAATATCATGAAATTCTCTGATATCAAATTTATCTGCTAATGATTGTTTGGCTTTTTCTCTTAATTCCACAATTTTAATCATTCCAATTTTGTATCCAGTAGCTTGAGATGGCCAAACAATGTAACGCTCAATTTCTTTTTTGTTATCACCTTCTGGGTTGGGAGTATTCTCATTAAAATAAGTCAGTGCTTTTTCTCTCGTCCATTTTTTACGATGTATGCCAGTATCAACAACTAATCTTGCAGCACGAAATAATTCCATTGCTAATCGCCCAAAATCAGAGTAGGGGTCTGAGTAAAATCCTAATTCTTTTGGTACTAATTCCGAATACAAAGCCCATCCTTCAATGTAAGCTGTATTTCCACCATGTTTTCTAAATTTTGGTACAGTGGTTAATTCTTGAGCAATGGCTATCTGCATGTGATGTCCGGGTATTCCTTCATGGTATGCTAATGCTTCCATTTGATAAATAGCTTGGTCGGCCATGTTATACAAATTAATATAGTAGCGTCCAGGACGAGATCCGTCTATAGCAGGGTCTTCATAAAATGCTCCTCCAGCGGATTTTTCACGAAATGCTTCTACCGGCATAACCACTAAATCGGCTTTGGGCTTTGTTAAAAACAATCCATCTAGTTTGCCTTTCATGCTATCAATAATCTTTACAGCTTTTACTCGGTATGCTTCTTTTCCTTCGGCTGTATTTGGATAATAAAATTGTTTATCCATACGCATAAAGTCAAAAAACTCTTTTAGGTTATCACCTTTAAAATTTACTTTTCTCATGATTTCACGCATTTCATTATGAATGCGTTCCACTTCTTTTAAACCTATTTCATGAATTTCGTCAGCAGTTAAAGTAGTGGTTGTGGTTTGTTGAAGAGCTGCATTGTAAAAATTATCTCCTTCTGGCAATTTCCATGCACCATCGTCTGTTGTTGCTTTTTTCTCTAATTCAATAAAATAATTTTTTAAACTTTCGTAAGCAGGCTTTACTGAACTTAATAATGCTTCGGTAGCTTTAGTGATCAAATCTTTTTTTGTTGTTTCATCAATATCACTTAATGCATTTACTTTAGCTGTAAAGTCATCCATTAAAGGGTTTACCTCTTTAGAAGTATCAAAAGGTTTTCCGCTAATCACATTTTTGCAATCAGCAATTACATAAGGGAAAACAAATTTTGGTGGAATAATATTTTTTTCTTCTCTTGTTTTTAGTTTTACTAAAACTTGTTCAAAAAGGGGTTTTACTGCTATTAAACGAGAGATATAATCATCAGCTTCTTTTTTATTTTCAATGGTATGAACATTAATTAAAAATGCAGGCATTTCGGTATGGATGCCGCTCATTTGGTTGATTGGATATTCGTGAAAGCGCCATTTGAAGTTGTCAATACTTTCTTTGCATGCATTTTCAAATAAGCGATAGCTTATTTTAGTTTGTTCATCTAATGCTTCATAATTAAAGCTTTTGAGTGAATCTAAATTAGCTTTGGTTATTTCTAATTCTTTTAGGTCAAATTCATCGCTTTCGTCTGTCCATTTATCATAATCTTTTTTTATCCCTAAAATAGATTGTTGCAACGGATCGCGGTCAACTTTTTCATCAAATACTTTGTCGAAAAATGCATTTGCTTTTGCACTTTCTGCTTTTATTTGTTCGGCAGTTATTTCATTTTGTTTAGCTTGATTAGTACAAGCAGCAGTTAAAATAAAAAAGAAAACTGTTCCATTCAAAAATATTTTTTTCATTGTAGTTGATTTAAATAAACTATTCTGCTGTAAATTCAGCATCTTTAATTCCTTTGTTGATTTCAACTGATTCAAGGATTAATTTTAATGGCAAAGGACCAAAATTTGCACTTACAGTTCCTGGAAATTTAATACCATTATATTCTTTATAGTCCATAAAATCAGAAACAGTTGTAATAGCACCTTGTTCAGTTTGAGTTGTTTTTGATGAACGAACTTTTAACCCACTTGTTACATCATACCACTCAAAACTTTTTTTGCCACGAACATCTATTAGTTCTACTAAATAAGCATCATTTCCATTGATCGGTTCAATTCCTTTTATTGCTAGTTTGTAACCTAGTTTTTCATATTGTAATTCTTGATTGATTACAGCCTCTTCTTTTATTTCATCCAATTCTTCGCCAGCTAAACTTTTTTTGCCTTGCATTCCACTTGAAACAGCTTTGGTTCCATCGTACACAATTTTTTGAACTGTCATTGAACCCATTTTGGCTGTCATTGCATATTTGGTTGAATTTTTTTGCTGAGTAATCATACTTATTTTCCCGTACTGTGTATCAGCATTTCTTTTTATGGAAATATCTTTCACACTATTTAATGCTTTTTCGCCACCAATTGCTTTTATATATGCATCAACTACTGTTTTGGCAGTAATGTTTGCTGGTGTGGGTTTTAGCTTAGTAGGAACATTTCCATAGTTGTCGTAAAATTCAATTGTTTTTGTAGCACTAAACTTATCCAATTTAGGCGCAATTTCATTTCTATCACCAACAATTAAGATGGTTGCATTTTCTGGGCGAATGTATTTTTGTGCCATAGCATATACATCATCTACTGTTACTGCTGCTAAATTTTTTAAATAGTTTGCATAATAATCTTTTGGTAAATTATACCTGTCAATATTAATAGCAAATTTTGCAACAGTTTCAGGATCTTCTAATGAAATGGCAAAGCTTCCTGTTAAAAAGTTTTTAATACCATCTAATTCTGCTTGAGGTACTTTTTCAGTTTTTATACGATTTAATTCATACATAATTTCTGCTATCGAACTATCGGTTACGGCATTACGAACTTTTGCATAAGCACTAAATTCACCAACCAATTCATCATTGTTTAATGCAGAATAAGAGCCATAGGTAAAGCCTCTTTTTTCACGTAAGTTCATGAATAAACGAGAAGAGAAACCTGCACCTAAGATGGTGTTTAACACTCTTGCTTTAATTACGTCTTCGCTGTTTGGTTTTAGATCAACAGGGTATGTAACATTGATTACCGATTGAACAGCACCGCTTTTATTTACAATTGCAACACGTGTTTTAGTAGGAGCTTCAGGTGTTTTATAGTTTTGTTTAGGAACATCTTTTTTCTCCCAAGAGCTAAAATGTTTTTCAATTAATGGTTTAACCTCAGCCAGCGTAACATCGCCAACAACTGCTAAATAAGCAACATTTGGGCGGAAATACGTTTTGTAGTAATTGTTGCAGTTGTCGAGGGTTATTTTACTTACACTTTCTTCTGTAGTAATTTCACCATAAGGATGGTTTTTGCCGAAGTTTAAAACTGCTTTTACATTTTTAGAGATTGCATCTGGGTCATCTTTTTGAGTAGCTAAGCCAGATAAGGTTTGCGTTTTGATTTTTTCTAACTCTTCTTGTTTGAAATCAGCATTCATTAAAACATCACTCATCAATTCTAATAATTTTACTTGTTGCTTTTTTAATGAAGCACCATACAAGCTTGTTGGACTTGCAGCTAATGTAGCACCAATAAAATCAATATCATTATCCAATTGATCTTTTGTTCTGTTTTTAGTTCCACTAGTTAGTAATTGTCCGGTGATATCAGCCAAGCCAACTGCATCATTCTCCATTGCAGGATGAACGTTTAGTACAATTGAATAAGCAACAGTAGGTATTTTATGGTTTTCTACTACAAATACTTTTAATCCGTTAGCTAATTCAAATGATTGAATTGCTCCCATTTTTATTGCAGGTGCCGGAGCAGCCACAGGACGTTTGCTTCTATCAAGTTTTGTTGGCGTTGCTTGTTTTTGCTGAGCAATCATTATGGTTGCTATTAAAAAACTTGCTATTGAGAATATTGTTTTTTTCATTTTAAAATATCGTTTAATTATAGTTCTTGTTTACGTGAAGTTTTTATGAGAGAATGTATTTTATTGTTTTGGTAAATAATACAATACCACTCTATTTTCATTGGTCAGGTATTTTTGTGCAGCCTTTTGAATGTCTTCACGCGTTACTTTCATAAATCGATTAATTTCGGTATTTATTAAATTCGCATCTTTAAAATACACATGGTAGTTTGCAAGATTTTCGGCAATGCCCGCCATTTTGGTGTTGGCATTTATAATATCATTTTCTAGTTGATTTTTTAATTTTTGAAATTCATCTTCAGAAATTAATTCTTTTTTTACTTTATCAAATTCTTCATTCATTGCATTTTCTAAATCGCTTGGCGATACACCCATGTTTGTGATGCCAAACATTAATGCCAAGCCTGGATCTTCAGATGGTAAGGCAAATGCTCCGGCAAACAATGCTTTTTGTTGTTTGTCTACAATTGATTTTTGCATACGAGAACTTTTGCCTTGCGATAATAAAGTGCTTAACATGTTTACTGCATAGTAATCAGGTGTTCCTTGAGCTGGAATGTGGTAAGCCATAATTACGGCAGGCAATTGAATATTATCTAACACGGTATCACGAACTTCTTTTGTTTTAACAGGTTCAACAACTGTAGGACGAGGTATTACTTTTGTCCCTTTAGGAATAGTACTATAATATTTTGAAATTAATTTTTTTGTTTCTTCAATGTTTATGTCACCAGCAATAGATAAAGTAGCATTGTTGGGCACATAAAATGTTTTGTAAAAATCGGTAAACTCGCTTAATGCTGCTTTGTTAATATACTCAGGAGAGCCTCCCGGTGTCCAACGATATGGATGAACAGTGTACGCATGGCCAAATGTTTCATTTAAAATTGAACCATAAGGAGTGTTTTCATTGCGTTGTTTCAATTCTTCTTTTACAACTTTACGTTGTGTTTCTACTCCTACAGAATCAATTTTTGCATGCAACATACGTTCTGCCTCCATCCACAAACCTAATTCAAGTTGATTGCTTGGCACTACTTGATAATAAAATGTTCTGTCAAATGAAGTGTTTGCATTTAGTTGCCCGCCTGCATTTTGAATGAGTTTCATGTATTCACCACGACCGATGTTTTCGGATCCTTCAAACATTAAATGCTCAAAAAAGTGAGCAAATCCGGTACGTTGAGGATCTTCGTTTTTTGATCCTACATGGTAAAGTACTGTAACGGCTACAATAGGTGTAGCATGATCTTCATGCAAAATAACGTGTAAGCCGTTTGGTAAGTCATATTCAACAAACTTGATTGTGTTTGTTTGATTGATTTTAGCAGGTGCAGTTGCTTTTGTTTGTGCAAACATAAAACTACTTGTTGCTAATGCAGTTGTAAGAATTAAGCCTTTAAATTTCATCTAAAATGTTGTTTTTAATTTTTCATAAAAATAGCATTAATTCGTTATAAATAGAGCAATGTTAGATAAATGGTTTTAAGACGGGATAAATGGTGTTTTTTAAGGTAAAATAAAGTGGGTAGAAAGAAGCAAAAGTTATGTTTTTCTTTTTTTTGCGCCCCTTACAGCTTCTGCATTTAATGGATTTTCAGGCCAAGAATGTTTAGGGTAGCGCGAAAGCAAATCTTTACGAACCTCAAAATAGGTTTTATTCCAAAAGCTGTTTAAATCTTGTGTTACCTGTACTGGTTTGTATCCAGGTGAAAGCAATTGTAAAAGTAGTTTTGTTTTTCCTTCATTCACAGAAGGGGTTTCGGTTAATCCAAAGAGCTCTTGTAATCGAACAGCCATTTCAGGCTTTCTACCATCGGCAAAATAATTTATTTTTATCATGGAGCCACTCGGAACTTTTAATTTTTCAGGAGCAAGAATGTCAAGTTTTTTTGCTAATTCCCAAGGCAACATGGATATGATGATTTGATTTAAGTTTAATTGTTGTAGCTCTGTTCTTTTATGAATGTTTAAGAGGTAGGGGCTTAGCCAACTATTAACCGTTTCAATTAATGTTTCGTTACTTACATCTGTCCAATTTTCATTTGTTCGCCACTGCTTTAAGCTTAAAATACGAGCTTGTAAATTTTCTTGTTCGTTGTTCCAGCCAAGTAATTTTAGGTCTTCTGCTTTTACGGCATCGCAAATAATTTTAGTACGCAATTCATCTTTTATTTTTATGATGGGTTTTGATTGCAAAACAATTCCGCCTATACACTTTTCGTTGTTTGCAACAATGATTCCTCGTTCATTATCCCAATAAATGTTCTCTTTTTCTGTTGCTAAATCTTTTAAGTCATTTATATTTAAAGGCGAAGCCATAAATACTCGCCCTTCGTTATTTCCTGCATCCAATTGTGCAATAGCAATATATTCTTCTTGATGCAATGCATCTTGCTCTTGTAATTTTATGATTCTGCCATTTGCTAAACGATAACGTAATCCAGTTTTATCAATTCGTTTTGCAATGCGTTCAGGGTAAGCTGCTGCAATTAATTTACCAATTGCAAATACATCCGGTATTGAATTATCTAACTCTGTTTTTAATAATTTTCGCCATGCTTGCGCTAAGCGTTCAATGCGTTCTAGTATACGTTTATCAGCATTAACAAATTCTTTGTTTCTCCATTTGCGAAGTAGTTCTATGCGTAATGTAACATCTGTTCCGCTATCTTTTGGTAAAGGGTCGCGCTCCTCTAGAATGGCTGCTACATCACCTGCCAACGCAATATAATTTATGTTGGATGTTGTTTGCCAGTGTTTTGCCTCTATTAATAAATGTGCAATTCGAGGATGTGTTGGCAATTGTAATATTTCTTTTCCTCGTTTTGTAATTACATTATTCTGGATTGCACCAAGTTCTTGTAAAAGTTCTTTTGCTTGTAACACATTGCCTTGCGGTGGTATATTCAACCACATTAGTTCATTTAAATTGTGTATACCCCATTCGGCAAGTTCAAGCATGAGTGTTGCCAAATCAGCTTCTAAAATTTCAGGTTTACGATTTGGTAATAAGTGAATGTGTGTTCCTTCGCTCCATAAACGATAACATACACCGGGACCTAATCGTCCGGCACGACCAGCACGTTGGTCGGCAGCATCCTTGGTAATTTTTACAGTATCTAATTTGGTGAAGCCACTGCGTGCATCAAATTTTGGAACACGCGAAAAGCCGCAATCAACAACCGTTGTGATGCCTTCAATGGTTAAGGATGTTTCAGCAATGGAAGTGGCCAATACCACTTTGCGTTTATTTTGCGGATGTGGTAATATAGCTTCTTGTTGTTTTTGTGGACTTAGATCACCATACAATGGAAAAACAGAAATGGATGAATGTTCTTCC
Organism: Bacteroidia bacterium; assembly: GCA_016787165.1. GTDB lineage: Bacteria > Bacteroidota > Bacteroidia > 2-12-FULL-35-15 > 2-12-FULL-35-15 > 2-12-FULL-35-15. Next base: position 28,704 of record JAEUTT010000015.1, read on the forward strand.
AATAATTGTTGAGTGCGTTGGATCTCTCCAGCACCCGGTAAAAATGCAAGTATATCTCCTTCTTGCTCTCTTAATGCTTTTTTGATGATGTTGGACATGTTGATGTGCACAGGTGTTTTATCATCAACCGTTTCGTATTTTAATGTAACTGGATATTGCCTGCCTTCAGAAGTTAAGATCGTAGCGTTGTTTAGCAAGGAGGATAATTTTGCTCCATCCAATGTTGCCGACATGATCAGGATCTTTAGGTCATCGCGCAGTATTTGCTGTACCTGTAAACAAAGGGCAAGTGCAAGGTCGGCATTTAAACTACGTTCATGAAATTCATCAAAAATAACAAGGCCAACATTTTCTAATGCATTATCATTTTGTAACATGCGAGTAAGGATGCCTTCTGTTACAACTTCAATTTTTGTTTGCTTGTTAATTTTGCTTTCGAAGCGTACTCGGTATCCAACAATATTCCCAATTTCATCGTTTAGCAATGAAGCCATTCGGTTGGCAACACTTCGTGCTGCTAATCTGCGAGGCTCAAGCATGATTATTTTTTTATCTCCTAGCCAAGGCTCATTTAAAAGCTGAATAGGCAACACGGTTGATTTTCCTGCTCCAGGAGGTGCTTGTAAAATAAGTACAGGCTGTTTTTGAAGCTGTGCTTTTAATTCAGGGATAATTTCTTGTATGGGATAATCAAATTGCATGAATTGTAAAAATACAGGAATAATTGCGGATAGAATATTTTTTTGTAAAAATCAAACGTTAGAAATAAGCAAGCGTTAAAATTTGGGTTGTAAAAAATGGAAAATATTTCATATAAATCGTGTAATTGTAATAAATAAACTGAATTATAAGTGAATAGTGCAATTAGTTCCTAAAGTTATGTAATAGTAGCTGTTTTTAGATGGGCTAATTTTGTTGCAGAAATTTAACCTTATAAAACAAAAAAAGATGAACAAAAATGTATTTAGATTCACACTTGGTATAATGCTAACAATGATAAGTATTACAGCAAATGCACAGCAAGATAAAAAATCGGAGAAAGCTAGAAAAGATATTGCAGAAGCAAAAGAAGATCTACGTTTAGCTAAAATCGATTCTGTTGAAGATTATCAAAAATTTAGATCAGATGCCGAAGCAAAAATTTCACAAAATCAGCTTAGAATTAAGGAGTTGAAGGAGCAAAAAATGTCTGACAACGAAGATGTTAAAGAAAAGTATCAAAAAAAGGTGTTTGTATTAGAGGAGAAAAACAATGCTTTAAAAAAGAAAATTGAGGAATCTGATAAAACTAAATCGAGTACATGGAGCTCTTTTAAAAAAGAATTTAATCATGATATGGAGCAGTTAGGAAAAGCTTTTAAAGATATTGGAATTGACAATAAATAGTAAAACAAAAAAGGAGCGACATGTCGCTCCTTTTTTGTTTTTATAAATTATAATCTCAAATGATGGAAACAATTATAATAGCAGTTTTACTTGTATTAATAGGCCTTAGCATTATGGGGTATTGCGGATATAATAACTATAGGTTTGAAAATATAGAACAACTGAACAAGCCTAAAAGGTACTCAAAAACAAATTTACATTTTACATTTACTCCAATTGTTGGATTGTTCATTTTTGCTTTGGGGATTTTAATGTTATTAATTGTAGCAATTGTAAAATGATATTTTATATAAGAACGTATTTGTAACGAGAATTTATGTTAAAATGTATCAATTATGTAATCATTACAAATACTTGTGTAAGAGTATATCATTATTTTAGTTTCACCTTTGTTACGTGAAAATAATTTCACACTTAAAACTTAATCGTTATGACAAATACAACAGAATTAAAAGGTGATTGGAATCAAATGAAAGGGAAATTGAAGCAAAAATTTGCAATATTAACAGATGATGATTTATTGTTTGCAGAAGGCAAAAAGGATGAAATGTTGGGAAAAATTCAAGTCAAAGTTGGGAAAACAAAAGCTGAGTTTGATAAAATTATTTCAGAGCTCTAGTAAGCAATAAAAGCTAAGTATAAATCAATTTAACAACTTGTAAGTGGAATAAATTTACAAGACTAATTAATTAAAAAAAATTAAAATGAAAAAAAGAATCAATAGTATTTTTGTTTTACTTCTGATAGCGCTAGTTCCAACTTTGGAGAGTTGTAAAAAATATCCAGATGGTCCATTGTTAAGTTTAAAATCAAGAGCAGAAAGGGTCGCAAATGTTTGGAAAGTTGAAAATTATAAAATCAACGGTTCCGATTATACATTTTTAGTTTCTGGATATTCTGAGACATTCTCAAAAAATGGTGGTTATGGTTATTTTTGGGGCATATTATCTGGATCAGGCAACTGGGCCTTTCAAAGTAATGACACAAAAATTAAGTTAACAGGAAATGATGATCATTCATCTCGCACATTATTTATTCAAAAATTAGAAGAAAAATCTTTTTGGTATTATTATATGGATGGAGACGATAAGTACGAACTTCATTTAGTTCCAATGTAATTTTAATTGACTATCTATGAAAACAGAAAATGAAATTGTTAATACATAATAAGAGTATATCTGTAAAAAAGACCACCCAAAGGGTGGTCTTTTTTGTTAAGTTTTATAATTATAAAAAGTATTTTTCTTTTAAAAACTCTTTGTAATCGTCAAGGTTTGCCATTACTTGCAGTTCTTGGTACCGTTTGTGAAATGAATCTTCTTCGGTTTGAGCATTTAAAACATTTAAACGAAAGCGATCAAAATTGGCTAATGCTTGTACTTCTTCTTTGCTTAAGTGTTTGCCATTAAACTCTTTTTCGCGTAAATCATTAATGCTGATAGTTCCACCAATAGTAGATTTAGCAAAATGTTTTTTTAATATTTCAGCGCGATTTTCCATAGTTTGTGCTCACAAAGGTAAGTTAATAATGGTTTTATAACGTTTAAAACAGTAAGATGTTATAAACAAACAACTGTTAAAACCTATTTTTGGGGAGGAAAAATAGGAATTAGAACTTTTAATTTTTTGATACTCAGGCATTATTGAAAATTTACCGAGTGCTAATATCATTTGCATAATTCAAAAACAAATACAGCAATTCAAATAAATTTATCAATAAAAAAATCCTACTCAATTGGAGTAGGATTTTTTTATTGATGTGTTTTTTATTTTAAGGTTTCGCCTAGCCATTTAAAAAATTCGCGTTGCCATACAATAGCATCTTGGTCTTTTAAAATCCAGTGGTTTTCATTTGGAAAGAATAATAATTTGCTTTTTAATCCCAATAATTGTGCTGCTTGAAATGCACTTAATCCTTGTTCAATAGGGACGCGGTAATCTTTTTCGCCTTGAATAATCATAATAGGGGTGTCCCATTTTTTTACATGGTTAACCGGATTAAATTCATTGTAGCTTTTTTGTGCAGCAGCATTGTCTTTTTCCCAATATGCACCACCTAAATCTTGGTTTACAAAAAATAGTTCTTCGGTAGTTCCATACATACTTCTCCAATCAAAAATTCCATCGTGAGAGATAAAACTTTTAAAACGTTTTTCATGAATTCCCGCAAGGAAAAACACAGAGTAACCTCCATAACTTGCTCCTACACATCCCAATCGATTTTTATCTACAAAAGGCTCTTTTGAAAGTTCATCAATAGAGATTAAATAATCTTTCATGTTTAGGCCACCGTAATCACGAGAAATTTGTTCGTTCCATTTAACACCATGTCCTGGCATTCCTCTGCGGTTAGGTGCAACAACAATATAACCATTGGCTGCCATTAACTGAAAGTTCCAACGAAATGAATAAAATTGTGTAAGTGGTGATTGTGGTCCGCCTTGGCAATACAGTAGTGTTGGATATTTTTTTGTTGCATCAAAATTAGGCGGGTAAATTACCCAAACAAGCATTTTTTCGCCATCAGCAGCTGTTACATAACGTCTTTCAATTTTACTTAATGTAATTGATGAATAAAATGCATCATTCACATGCGATAATTGTTTTCTTGTTCCTGTTTTTAAATCTAATGAATAAATTTCGGGAGCGTGATTCATGTCAGTACATTCTACAATCATAGTATTACCAACTTGTGCA